>NZ_JBHZCY010000040.1:0-52754 GCF_042786665.1 Kitasatospora sp. NPDC059146
TCACCGCGGCGGGCCTGACCCTGTCCGCCGCGTGGTGGCTCCAACTGCGCAGCTACCGGGACCTCAACGCCGCGAAGTTCAAAGTCATCAACGAGCTGGAGAACGGCCTGCCGGCCAAGGTCTTCACCGACGAGTGGAACCACCTCAAGCAGACCCCGCGCCAGGCCGGGCGCAAGCGGTACGCGGAACTCGGCATCTCCGAACGGCTCGTCCCCTGGGTGTTCGCCGCGGTGTATCTGGTGATCCTCCTGGGAACGCTGCTCGAATGACCTACCTCGACGAGCTCGCCGACCTCATCCGCTCGTGCCTTCCGGCCGCCGCCGCGCCGCCGGCCGACTCCGACGACCTCTTCCGCAGCTACGCCGTACTGCTCCGGGCGAAGGGGACGCAGGTCACGGACGAGGACGTCCACGACGCCTGGTCGGCGTGGATGCAGTCGACGAACGCCGACCACGGCGCCCTGGTCCCCTTCCAGGACCTCACCCCGGAGACCAGGGCCCTCGACGCCCCGTACGCGGAGGCGATCCGCGCCGCGGCGCGCAAGGCCGGACGGTGACGACCGGCGGCCGGCCCCGGCCCGGGGAGCGCGGCCACTGAGACAGGAGTCCTCGCGCTCCGAAGGGCCTCGTCACTCGACAAGGCCGCCTGCCGGAAGGAGGCGTGAGTGACCGTCACCCACCGGAAGCGGGGAACTCCGGACGGGCGGAAGACGGCCGAACGGCCCGCGCGCTCGCGGTAGGGTGGCGCGCGCGGTCGGGGAGGCCGCAGGCAGGCACGGCGGTTCGGGCGTACGGCCCGGACGTTCGGGAGGGGAGCGGCGTGGCCGGGGACGTGACGGTGGAGACGATCGACCTGGGGGACGGCACCACGGTACGGGCCGAGATGATCGGCGAGGTGGGCTTCGCCGAGGCCGAA
The DNA here is from genome assembly GCF_042786665.1 of Kitasatospora sp. NPDC059146. Lineage (NCBI taxonomy): Bacteria > Bacillati > Actinomycetota > Actinomycetes > Kitasatosporales > Streptomycetaceae > Kitasatospora > Kitasatospora sp. NPDC059146. The sequence goes on from NZ_JBHZCY010000040.1 coordinate 916, forward strand.
GGAGCCGGGGCCGCCCCGGCCGCCACCCCCGCCGCCGCGGAGTGACCGGCCCGCACCTCGACGGCGCTCGGGCCGAGGCGCTGCACCGCTGCGCCGTCCGGATCGAGGCCGCGGGCGCCTTCCTGGGCAGCGGCTTCCTGGTCGCCCCGGGCCTGGCGGTCACCTGCGCGCACGTGGTGCTGGACCGGCGCGGCCCGGCCGAGGGCCTGGTGGTGCGGCACGGGGCGAGCACGCACCCCGTGCCGCCCGACGCCGTCCGGGCCGAACCCGCCGAGCTGGGCACCGGCCCCTTCGAGGCGTTCCCCGACCTCGCGCTGCTCGCCGTCCCGGCGCTCGGCCCCGGCCACCCGGTGGCCCCGCTGGCGGGCGCCGAGGCCGAGCCGGGGACGTGGCTGACCGCCCTCGGGCACTCCACGGCCACCCCGACACCGGGGGTCAACGAGGACACGGTGGCCCTGCGGGTCGTCGGCCGGTCCGGGGAGTTCACCGCCGTCACCGGCTTCGTGCAACCCGGCCTCAGCGGCAGCATGCTGGCCGGGCCGGACGGGCTGGTGCGCGGCGTGCTCAAGAGCACCCGCTCGCACAAGCAGGACCTGGGCGGCTGGTACGTGCCGCTGGCCGCCCTGGTCGCCTTCCTCGGCCCGGAGGTTCGCGCAGCCGCGCCCCCACCGCCGCCCACCGACGCCGACCTGGTGACGGCGCTGATGGCCCTCCCGTACACCGCGCGCGCCGACGGCCGGTTCGACCTGCTGGAGCGGATGGGCGAGCACCTCGGCCTGCCGAACTCCTTCGAGGTCGAGGAACGCTCCGACCGCCGCGACCACCTGTTCCGCATCGTGCGCCGCTGCCGCCACCACCGCGACGCCCCGGCGGCCCTCCGCGCGCTGTACACGGCACTGGAGGAACTCGCCCCCCACGACGGCGCGTTACCGCACCTGCGGGACGTGCTCGGCCGGGCCGCCGGGGACCGCCCCGCGGACGGTCCGGGGAGCTGGTAGGCCGATGCACCCAGGCGCGAACGGCGGCAGGCCGCCGCAGGCCGCCGTCGAGCGGGGCCCCCACCCCGCCGTCGAGCGGGGCACCCACCTCGCCGCCCCGTTCGAGGAGGCCGAAGCCCTGCTGGCCGATATCCTGTTCGACTTCCAGGGCATCTCCCGACGGGACTTCCGCCAGGGCGTGCTGGAGACGATGGGCCGCTCCCCGGCGTCCCGCCTCTTCCACCTGGACGTCAAGGAGGCCGACACCCCGCGCGAACACGTCCTGGAGATCCTGCGGAGCATCCGCTGCGCCCGCGACCCCCGGGCCGTCCTCGGCTCGCTCGGCGAGGCGCTCAGGGACCACGACCCGTACGGCGGCGCCCTGCCCTGGCTGGAGGTGACCGTGCTCGCGCTGACCGCCGAGACCGGCCTCCCCGCCCGCGCCCTGCTCCACGCCATCACCCTGCTGCGCACCCTGGACCCGGCCCCCGGCCCGCACCAACTGCTCCTCCACGTACCCCCGAACGCGCCCGGCCGCCACCGGATCGACGAGCGGACCACCCTGCCCGAGGTCCTCACCCGCCTGCTGGACCACTTCGGCGGCCCCGACGCCGGCTACGCCCTGGCCTTCCTGGACGGCCTCGCCCGGGACCGCGACCTGCTGCTCCGGCACCCCCGGCTCGGCGACCTGGGCGCCCTGCTGTGCAGCCTCCCAGTCGCCCGCCCCGCGCCCCGGGAGGAGACGGCCGTCCGCCTGATCGTGCAGATCCGGCTGGAACCCGAGACCCCGGAGCACATCGAGGCCGGCCGCTACCACCTCCGGGCGTCCTGCTACCGGCAACCGCTGGCCGGCGGCCCGATCGCCCGCCTCCACGACCTCGTCGCCACCGACTCGCTCGCCCTGGAGGACCTGGTCGCCGAGGGCAGCGCCCGACTGGCCGGCTGGCAGACCCTGCTCGCCGAACTCGGCCGGAACCGGCGCAGCCCCGTCCGGATCGAGTTCCTGCTGCCCAGGGAACTGCTCGGCCACAGCGCCGAACTGTGGTCCCCGACCCTGGACGGACGCCGGATCGGACTGCTGCACCCGGTGGTGGTCCGCTACCTGGACCGCTACATCAACCCGTGGCTGCAGACCGAGGCCTGGTACGACCGGTGGGAGCACCTGTTCGCCGACACCCTCGACCGCGACGCCGCCGACCGGATCGACTGGCCGCCCCTGCACCCCGAACGGGTCGCCGACCTGCCCGGCTGGCTCGACGGCCGCCCCACCGTCGCCTGCCTCGCCCTCGACACCCCGTACGACGAACTCGACCCCCGGGTGCGCGCGGCCGTGCTCGACGCCGTGGAGATCGACGGCGTCCCGGCCATGCTGTGGCGCCGCACCCCCGGCGCCCCGACCGAGGTGGTCGACGCCCTGCTCCGCAACCGCCCGCGCTCCCTCGCCCACCTGCCGGAAGCCGTCCACCGGCACCGCAAGGTCACCCGGGAGGCACCCACCCAGGACGGCGTCGCCCTCTTCTGGGACGACCCGAACTGCATGGACCCGGACCAGGACGCCGGGTTCCCGGGGATGGTGTGAGGCGGAGGGTGTGAGGCGGAGGGTGTGAGGCGGAGGGTGTGGGCCGGACGATGCGAGGCGGATGGCCGGCGGTGAAGCGTGAACCGACGGCGCGGGAAACGACCGCACACAGGGCCGAGGAGTGGGAAACGATGAGAACGAGAACGAGGACGAGGACGAGGCGGTAACGATGCCCGAGAACTGGTGGATCTACCGGGGCACCGGCGTGCCCCACGGCGGCATCGCCGCGCTCCCGCCCGCCCCGGCCTGGCGCTCCTTCGGCGACTGGCTCGACGGCGACGAGGAACTCCCGCCGCCCCCCGTCCAGGAGGCCGCCGGCTTGACGGCCCGCCGCCTCGGCCGCGTCCAGCAGGCCACCGCCTACCAGGCCGACGAACGCGAGGTCCACCTCGTCAACCTGGCCCTCCACCTGCGCCGCCCGCTGCTGATCACCGGCAAGCCCGGCGTCGGCAAGTCCACCCTCGCCTATGCCGTCGCCCACGAGCTGGGCCTCGGCCCGGTGCTGCGCTGGCCGATCAGCAGCCGCTCCACCCTGCGCGACGGCCTCTACACCTACGACGCCATCGGCCGGCTCCACGAGGCCGGCCTGCACGCGCCGCAGGACGGCCCGCACCGCAGGCCGCCCGCCATCGGCCGGTTCCTGCGCCTCGGCCCGCTCGGCACCGCCCTGCTGCCCTGGCGCACCCCCCGCGTCGTCCTCATCGACGAGATCGACAAGAGCGACATCGACCTGCCCAACGACCTCCTCAACGTCTTCGAGGAGGGCGAGTTCGAGATCCCCGAACTCCAGCGCCTCGGCCCGGGCCCGCAGGAGGTCGCCGTCGCCGACCCCGGCCGGCGCGCCGTCGTCCGCGGCGGCCACGTGCGCTGCGCCCACTTCCCGCTGGTCGTCCTCACCAGCAACGGCGAGCGGGAGTTCCCCTCCGCCCTGCTGCGCCGCTGCGTGCGGCTGGAGATCCAACCGCCCACCGAGGAACGGCTGGCCGCCATGGTCGCCGCCCACCTCGGCGCGGACGGCAGCCCGGACGGTACCCAACGCGCCGAGCTCATCACCGAGTTCCTGCGCCGCCAGCGCGAGGACGGCGCCGACCTGGCCAACGACCAGCTGCTCAACGCCCTGCTGATGGCCGAACGCGGCCTGTGGGGCAGCGGACCGGGGCGCGACGTCATCCAGGACGTCCTGCTGCGCCCGCTCAACGAGAGCTGAGGCGGCGGCCGGTGGACGGGTTCGGTACGGACGGCGAGCCGGCGGTGCACGCCGCGCTGCGGCAGGCGCTGGCCGCCCTCGTCGCACCCGAGGACGGCGCGTCGCAGCCCCAGGATCTAGCCGACGTGCTGTGGATCTCCCAACTGGCCGGCCTCGGCCCGCTCACCGCCACCGCCACCGACGCCGATGCCGATGCGGACCCGGAGTCGCCGGGCGGCCACCCCGCACCCCCGGCCACCCCGCACCCGAACCCGCACCAGCCGTCCGCCGACCCCCGCCAGGACCCCCGCCGCCCCGCCGACACCGACCCCGACCCCGACCGGCCCCGACCGCCCGCCCCCACCACCCCGCGGCCCGGCCCCAAGGTCGAACTCCACCCCCGCCACGCCCCCGCCGAACCCGCCGACCCCGACCACCCCGGCGGCCCCGCCCGCGGCGCCGAGGTCGTCCAGGTCACCCGGCCCCCCGCCCTGCCCGGCGCCCTCGCCATCGCCCGCGCCCTGCGGCCGCTGCGCCGCCCGCTCACCCAGCGCCCCGGCGGCCGCAGGCCCTCCCACCTCGACGAGGAGGCGACGGCGGAGGCCACCGCCGAGGCCGGGGTGCTGCTGCCGGTCTGGCAGCGGACCGAGCCCCGCTACTCCGTCGACCTGCTGGTCGACACCGGCGCCACCATGGCCGTCTGGCACGACCTCGCCGGTGAACTCGCCACCCTGCTCGAACGCCACGGCGCCTTCGAGGAGGTCCGCACCTGGTCCCTCGACACCGACCGGGGCACCCCGCACCTCACCCCCTTCCGCCGCCGCCGCACCGCCGCCCCGCCCCCCGCCGCCCCCGACCCGAACTGGTCCCGCCCGCTCGCCGACCCGCACGGGCGCCGGCTCCTGTTCGTCCTCACCGACGGCGTCGGACCGGCCTGGTACGGCAGGGAGTTGGTGCCCTTCCTGGTTTGCGCCGCAGCCGCCGGACCGGCCGCCGCCCTTCAGGTGCTGCCCCGCCGGCTCTGGCACCGGACGGCCCTGCGCGCCGCCCCCGTCGAGGCCCGCGCCGCCACCCACGGCCGGCCCGTCCCGCGGCTGCGCACCGAGAGCACCCTGCCCGGCATCCCGCGCGGCCGGGCCGGCGCGTCGGCCCGGGCCTCGGTCGGCTGGCTGCCGGTCCTGGAGATCGACGCCGACTGGATCGCCCCCTGGGCCGACCTCACCGCCGGCCGCACCACCGGCTGGACGCCCATGCTGGCCGCACCGCTCAGCGGGATCCCGCGCCCGCCGCGCCCGCGCACCAGGGACACGGCCGCGCGCCCGCCCGCCGACCGGGTCGCCGCCTTCCGGGCCGGCAGCTCCCCGAACGCCCACCGGCTCGCCTGCCACCTGGCGGCGGCGCCGCTCAGCCTGCCCGTGATGCGGCTGGTCCAGCGGTCGACCGTGCCGGAGTCCGGGCAGCGGGAACTCGCCGAACTGTTCCTGTCCGGGCTGATCGAGGTGCGGGAGAAGGCCGCCGACCCGGACGAGGTGGTGTACGACTTCGTCGACGGCGTCCGGGAGGAACTGCTGGGGGAGCTGACCCGCACCGAGTCGGTCCGGGTGCTGGAGCACGTCCTCGCCAAGGTCTCCGGCCGGGTCGCCGCGACCTTCGGCGGCACCCTCGACTTCCGCGCCCTCGCCGCCGCGACCAAGGACTCGCGGCACCGGCTCCCGGAGCGCAGCCGCCCGTTCGCCGAGGTCGCGGCACGGGTCCTGGCCGGGGCCGGCGGCCAACACGTCACGATCGCCCGGCACTTGAGCAGCGCCGTCGGCGACCGGACGTTCCGGCGGGAGCTGCTGACCCCGCCCCCACCGGTCACCAGCCCGCCGGACCCGCCGCGGATGATCGGACGGCAGGAGGAACTCGACCGGCTCGTCCAGGCCTGCGAACGAGGGGGCACGAGGACCCGGCTGATCGCGATCGAGGCGGCCCAGGGCATGGGGAGGCGCCGCCTCCTCCAGGAGTACGTCCGGTTGCACGGCGGGCAGCACCCCTTCATCCACTGGATCAACGGGCAGACCGCCGACACGATGGCCACCGGCTTCGAGCGGTTGCGGGCCGCCCTGGGCGCGGAGAGCGCCGACCGCCTCGACGAGCGGCTCGACGCCCACCCGAACTGGCTGGTCATCGTGGACGACCTGTGGTCGGACGACCTGTACCCCCGCGAACTCGCCCGGCTCCTCGACTCCGAGGGGGGCCGGGTGATCGTCACGACCAACTCCCGCGAGGGAAAGCCCTTCCTGCAGTCCGCGACGACCATCGTCCTGGCCTTCCTCACCGAGGACGAACTCCGCGAGGAGATCCGCCACCGCCTCGGCGACGCCTACCGGCGGATCGAGTACGCCCAGGAGTTCCAGCACCTCCTCGACCGGATGCCCCGCCGCCCGGAGGAACTGGCGACCTGGCACCTGGACGAGAAACTGGCCGTGCTGGTCGGGCCGGAGGGGGCGGGGGACTCCTACTCCACCGTCCGCAGCTTCCGCCTGCCCAGCCCGGCCCTGGCGATCGCTGCCGTGGGCCGCCTCGACAGCGTTCACGTGCACGTCGCCGTGTACGGCGTGGACGGCGTGGTCCGCTCCATCGACGTGTCGACAGGGCAGGAGATGGGCCGTCGACTGACCCTGGCGGCAGCCGTCCCGTCGATCGTCGCGATGGCGCAGGTCAGCGAGAACCCGCCCCTCCTCTGCACGGCGGACTCCGCCGGCGGACTCGCCTACTGGGACGGCTACGACGGAACGCTCGTCTCTACGCAGAGCAGCGTTCTCGTCTCCCCGGCGGCCATGGCGCCCTTCGTCGGTAGCGACGGGGAGCAACTCCTCTGGACGTCCGACACCGACGGGCGGATGCATGTCCGGAGCCCCCAGGACGGCGATGCGAGCCTGGAGCTGAGGGGCCTGCCCGGAGGCCATCGTTCCTGGGCCATGACCGTGCTGCCCCAACAGGACGGGCGGCAGCTCCTGATCGGCGTCGACCCGACCGGACGCCTCCACCGCTGGCAGCCCGAGGACCCGTCGACCGTCGAGTTCTTCGCCGCCGCCGTGGTCGACCCCGGCCGGGCGCGGACGATCGTCGGGATCAGCGGCGATGACACCCGCTGCGTGCTCGCCTCGATCGGCGACCGGGACACCCACATCCACATCTGGGAGTTCGAGGGCCGCTGGCGCGGCGACCAACGACGCGAGGCCGAAGCACCGTTGCTCGCCCAGCGCTACCGCCTCACCGAGCGGATCGCCCGAGGACGGCAGAGCGAGGTCTGGCGGGCCCGGGACGAGCAGAACGGTACGACGGTCGCGGTGAAGATCTTCCACCGGAGCCGCCTGCCGTCCGCCATGGACGAGGACTCGTTCCTACGACAGGCCGGAAAGCTCACCGAGCTCGACCACCCGGGCATCGTCGCCTGCCACCGCGCGGGCGTCGACGGTGAACGCCTCTACCTGGTCCTCGAATTCATCGACGGCCCGGATCTGGAACACGTCATCAACGGGGGCTCGGCGTCCACGGACGAGATCGCGGTGGTGGTCCACGGTGTGGCCGAGGCACTCGCCTACCTCCACGGCAAGGGGATCGGGCACGGCAACATCGACACCTCCAACATCCTCGTCCGCCCTGACGGCAGCCCGGCCCTCTGTGACTTCGGGATCGACTTCAGCGGGACCGGATCGGCGTACCTGACCAGCGACCTCCGGGCCCTCGGCGGCCTCCTCCAGGAGGCCGGAGGGCCCGAAGCCCTGCAGCGGCTCGCACGTGAACTGTTGGACACGGACCCGCGCCGACAGCCGTCCGCCCTCGAAGCCGCCCTGCGGATCGAATCCGCAGGGACCCTTCGACCCGCCGAACGTCTGGTGGCACAGCCGCTGAGGTTCGCACTGCTCGGAGCCGTCCGGGTATGGCGGGGGAGGGAGTCGATCGAACTCGGCCATCCGGTTCAGCGGGCAGTGCTCGCCGCACTGTTGAAGTACCGTGGTCGCCCGGTCCGGGCCGAGGTGCTGATCGAGGCGGTGGGGGAGCGGTCGGCGGGGTCCGAGCGCGAACTCGACCGGATGCGGCTCCACGTGCGGGAGTTGCAAGCCGCGCTGAATCCTCCTGCGGCCCGGCGCAGGGTGCTGGAGGAGTTGTCGGACGGACACACCTGGGTGCTGAACGTCCGTCCCGAACAGATCGACGCCGAGCTCTTCGAACGATCCCTGCGGCACGCCGAGGCGGCCTGGGCGGGACGCGATCCGGCAACCGCCCGACAGCACGCCGTGGAGGCGCTCACCCTCTGGCGGGACCCTCCCCTGGCCGACGTGCCCGGGCCGTCGGCGGAACAGGAACGGGCCCGCCTCGACGAACTCCACCGACGCGCTGTGGAACTGGGCGCACCCGCTGGTGCTCGCCTGCGCTACTCCTTGCTCGGCCCGTTGCGTGTGCGGTTGGGCGACGCGCAACTGTCCATCGGCAACCCGCAGGACCGGGCACTCCTGGCCACGCTCCTGCTGCACGCTCCGGAGCGGGTGTCCACCGCCGCGCTGATCGATGCGGTGTGGGACGATTCGTCGTCGCGCCGACCGGACGTGGACCTGCGGGCCCAGGTGCGGCGGTTGCGCTCCGTCCTCGGCGACCGTACCGACCCCGGCGACGAGGCCGAGGTCCTCCAGACGGTCGCCGACGGCTACCGGCTGAACGTCGAGCCGGAATCGGTGGACCTGGCCGTGTTCGAGCAGCGCCTGGCCGAGGCCCGGCAGACGCAGGAGGCCGGGGACGCGTCCGAGGCGTACACCCTGCTGCGATCCGCGCTCGACCTCTGGGACGGCCCGGCGCTGGACGGCGTCCCCGGGCCGTACGCCTCCGGCGAGCGCACCCGGCTGACCGAGCGGCGGATGGCGGCCACCGAGGAGATGTACGCCACCGGCCTGGCACTCGGGCAGCACTCGGAGCTCGCGAACGCACTCGAACGGCTCGTCCACGAGAACCCGTTGCGCGAGCGGTTGTGCGCGCTGCTGATGCTCGCCCACTACCGGTCCGGTCGGCGGACCGTGGCACTCGTCGCCTACGGGCAGCTCCAGCGCGCGCTGCAACAGGAGTTGGCCGTTGTGCCGAGCCCGTTGGTGACGCGGCTGTACGAGATGATCCGCACGGACGATCCCGAACTTCGCAGCCCCGGTGGGGTCGAGGCGGTCATCATGGCCCCCGGTTGGGTGGACGCGTCCATGATCGCGGCCCCCGACCGGTCCTCCCACGGCAGTACCTCGCAGGGCGTGGTGATCGGGCTCGACGACGTCCGACAGGCCCCGGTGTCCGTCGACTTCCAGGCCGGCCCGCTGTTCGCCGTCTTCGGCGACACCGGGTCCGGGAAGACGGCGCTGCTCCGCCTGCTGGTCAAGCGGCTCACCGAGCGCTTCACCCCGGACGAAGTGGGCTTCCTGGTGGTGGACTTCGAGGCCTCGCTGCGGGCCGAGGTGCCGCCCGAGTACCTCGTCCACTACGCGGGGGACATGTCGAGCCTGGCCACCCTGGCCCGGATCCTGCGCATCGCGGTCACCAGCCGGACACCCGGGTCACGGGGGCACAAGGACATCGTCCTCGTCGTGGACGACCTGGACGTGGTCGCCGCGAACGAGGACAACCCGTTGCCCTCCCTGGCCGCATTCCTGCCGCGGGCCGGGGAGCTCGGCCTCCGCGTGATCGTCGCCGACCACTCCGTGGGCGCCGGCCAGGCCCGCACCGCCGACCCGTTCCTCGGGGTCGTGTGCGGCTACGGGGGGCAGGGCGTGCTGCTGTCCGGTGACGGCCGGGAGGGCTACCTGCTCGGCAGCGTCACGCCCCGGCCCCTCCCGCCGGGCCGGGGAATCCTGGTGACGTCCGATCGCCCGTCCGGAACACTGTTCCAGGCCACCTGGGTGCCGGACGGAAGAGACCGATGACGACTGACGACGACGCGATGCCACTCTTTCGAGCCGTCATGATCTTCGACTGGTACGACGGTCCCCGGGCAGGGGTCGCCCGGGTGGAGACCGAACGCGGGAACTGGTGGTACTTCCGCACGCTCGCGACCCGCTTCGACCCGGACGACCTCGACCACGTCCTCTACGCCCTCTCGGCGATCCCGGTGGAGGGATCGGCCCTCCTGGAGTCCGAGTTCGGCGATCCAAGGCTCGGGCCGTTGATCTGGCCGGGCGACCCGGGGGAGGTGTCCGCGCGGGTGGCCGAGGTGGTCGAGGCGGCGGAGGCGGACGTGTCCGACCCGATGTACGTCGGGCGAGTGGCCGGGAGCGACCGGCGGTGCGAACTGTGGAATGCGCACGGGTCGTTCGCCCTCGGGCGATGACCGGGGGTGGCGAGGAGGCGGACACGGCGACGCATGCGGCGGAGAACCCGGAGGAGCTGGACGCGGTCCACGGCCGGTGGATCACTCGGCGTCACCGTGGAGCTTCGGACGACGATGAGTACCCGGACGAGTGGTACCGCCAGCAGTGCGGCTTCTGCCGTCACTGGTTCCCGTTGGCCGGCACCCTGGGGCTGGACTACGGGGCGTGCGCGAACGGGGAGTCGGAGTTCGACGGGACGGTGCGGTTCGAGCACGACGGCTGCGAGCGCTTCGCGCGCTCGGGCCGGTGGTCCGTCCCGTCGGACTTCTGACGACGGCCGGCGGGGGATCAGAGTGCCGGGACCTCGGGGAGGCCGAACATGCCGGGGTTGGTGCGGATCTTCTCCCGCAGGTCGACCCGCAGGTCGACCCGCTCGGCTCCCCGCTGCGCCCCCGGCTCCGCCGTCCAGGCGTACACGGGCTCGGTGAGTTCGGGGTTGACGAAGTACATCAGTGCGGTGCGCTCGGGCAGGCGCAGGTTGCGGACCTGGTGGTAGAGGGCGGGGACGCGGCCGGCGGTGAGGTCGGTGAGGACCGAGCCGGGCATCAGGATGACGTCGTCGGGGGCGGTGTCCACCGGGCGGGGGGTGCCGTCGAGGAAGAGTTCGAGGCCGGGGGCGGTGGCGTGGATGACGGTGACCAGGTGGCCGTCCTCGTGGCGGTCCTGGAGCAGGTCGCGGTCGGAGCCGGTGGCCGCGTAGTCGTTGAGCTGGAGGTAGGAGGCGGCTTCGAAGGCGGGGGCCCGGTGCCCGCCGAGTCGGGTGGCGAGCTCGCCGACGGTGTGGGTGACCAGTGCGGCGAGGTGGCGGCGCCAGGCGAGCAGGGCGGCGGTGAGGTCGGGGAGTTCGGCCGCGTGGGGGATCAGGTCGAGGCGGTCGTGCCAGAGGGTGAAGCAGTCGTTGAGGTCGGGGCGGTCGGAGCGGACCGAGAACTCGCGGCCGAGCGGGCGGTAGCCGGAGTTGAAGTCGCCGGTCGAGTAGCGGAACTTGCGTTCTGTCGGCCGGCCGAAGAACGTCCGGCTCTCGCCGAGCACCCGGTGCAGCAGGTGCGCCGCGCCGTCGTCGAGCGTGACCCGGGCGTAGCCGTCGCGCAGCAGATCGTCGGCGGCCTGCGCGGCGGCCCGCACGGCGGCCTGCGCGGCGACGTGGGTGGCGGTGTGCGTGGCAACGGTGTGCATGGTGCGTCCCTCCTCCGTACCCGGGCCCTTGATCGGGCCCCGGATCGACGGTACGCGGAGAAGATGCCGGGATTTTGAACCGTTGACGGAACGTGTGTACCGGGCGTGCGTCAGGAGTGTGTCAGGGCCGGACGGCGAAGACCCAGCGGTTGGCGGCGAGGGTGTCGTCCGGTTCGGGGAGCGGCCCGCGGCCGTAGTGGCGGGTGAACTCGAAGGGGGTGTGGTCGGTGGTGGACCAGCCGTGCGCGCGCAGGTCGGCGGGGGTGTCGGGGCGGGGTTCGGCGTCGAAGAGGGCGAGCAGGTCGATGCCGGTCCGGTCGCGGGTGGCGGTGTAGACGGGGTTGGTGCGGACGGCCGCGGACTCGATGCCGAGCTTGGCCTCGTAGGCGAGGGTGGAGCCGGGGGCGCTGAGCCGGGCGACGGTGGCGAAGAGCTCGCGTTCGGCGGTGCCGGGCAGGTAGAGCAGCAGGCCTTCGGCGAGCCAGGCGGTGGGCCGGTCGGGGCGGAAGCCGGCGTCGGTGAGCGCCTGGGCCCAGTCGGTGCGCAGGTCGGTGCCGACGGTGACCCGGTGGGGGGTGGTCGGACGGGCTTCGATGCCGTCCAGGACACCCTGTTTGAAGGCCAGTACCTCGGGCCGGTCGACCTCGTAGAGGGCGCAGTCGGACGGCCAGTCGAGCCGGTACGCCCGGGCGTCCAGTCCGGCGCCGAGCAGGACGACCTGGCGGGCGCCGAGTTGGACGGCGCGCAGCAGCTGGTCGTCCAACGCCCGGGTGCGCAGGGCGAAGTAGCGGCCGAGCCGGCCCCACAGCGGGTCGGCCTCCCCGGCCGGGACGTCCTGGGGGTGGAGCGGCCAGTCGGCGGCGGCGGGGACGGCGCGGACGAAGTGCTCCGCGTACGGGTCCCGGGCGAGGGCGTCGGGGCGGTGGGTCTCGATCGCCCGGGCGGCGGCGACCAGGACGGCGGTGAGGGCGACGCCTTCGGTGACGGCGTGGCCGTCGGTGCCGGGGGTGCCGGGGGTTCCGGTCGGGTCGAGGGTCTCGGTCGCGCCGACACTCATGTGCGCTCCTGTGGTCGGGGGGCGGGGGTCTCGGGAGGGTTGGTCCAGACGTCGAGCCGGTCGCGGGTGGTGACGCGGGCGCCGTACACCCGCTGCATGAAACCGAGGACGGCCTCGTCGGGCAGGTGCAGCGCTGCCGTGCAGTCGGCGAGGACGGTGATGTGGAAGCCCTTCTGGAAGGCGGTGCGCGCGGTGGTGTCGACGCACACGTCGGCGAACACGCCCGTCATGGCGAGGTGGTGGACGCCGCCGTCGACGAGGTGCCGTTCGAAGCCCGCGCTGAGGAAGGCGTCGAAGCAGGCGTGCTTGGTGAACACGGCCTCGTCCGCCCTCGGCGTCACGGCGTGGAACTCGGCGCCCCAGCTGCCGTCGAGGCACTTGGGCCGTTTGCCGAGCGCGGCGTCCCGGTGGCGCCAGCTCGCGCCCTGGTGGGCGGGGTCGCCGAGGAAGCGGACGAAGACCACCTCGGTGCCGTGGGCGCGGGCCGCCTCGACGGCCCGGGCGGTGTTGGCGGCGACGGTGGCGAGCCGGGTCGGGTCGCCGGGGTAGCGGGCGGCGGCGACGGGCCCGGCGCAGAAGTCGTTCTGCAGGTCGACGACGACCAGGGCGGTACGGCCGGTCGGCGGCGCGGCGTTCACGCGACCGCCCCGGGCAGGGCGCCGGCGGCGGTGTCGGCGGTGTCTGCGGTGGCGTAGGCGGTGACGTGGCAGGCGTCGGCGTGCCGCTCGGTGTCCGCGGCCTCCTCGCGCAGCGGGACGGAGGAGTGGTACGTCCGGGGGGAGCGGGTGATCTCCACTGCGGTGTCGTGGAGTTGGGCGATCCGGTGCGGGGTCTGCTCGAAGACGGTCGCGAGTTCCGCGCCCGTTCCCCGGCCGACGGCGCGTGCGACGACGGGTGCCAAGGTGCCTCCTCGGGGCAGGGTCGAGGGTTCAGGCGATCGGGGTGCCGACCAGCAGGTCGCCGGGGATGCCGGCCTTGTCCGGGGCGTAGAAGTCGCGGATCCCGTCGGCCCAGGTGGCGACGGTGATCCGGTCGTCGGGGGTGGGGCCGAAGGCGTCGAACAGGGCGTCGATGTTGGCGGGTCCGAAGCCGATCGCGGTCATCAGCGCGACGAACAGCGGCCGCTCGACGTACCCGTCGCCGTCCGGGTTGCCGAGTGCGGACAGCGCCTGGGCGAACTCGGCGGCGGTCGGGCCGAAGCGCTCGGGCGCCAGGACGAAGGCGCGGAACTCGTCGCGGCTGACCACGCCGTCGCCGTCGACGTCCAACTCGCGCTCCAGGGTGGCCCAGTAGCGTCGGAAGGCGGCCCGGATGGCCTGCTTCGCGGGCTCGCCGGAGTCGGTGGCGGCCTCGACCACGCGGGCCGACATCAGCGCGAAGTCCTCGGCCTCGATCACTCCGTTGCGGTTGGCGTCGAAGAGGGTGAAGACCAGTTCGACCCGCTGGGCGGCCTCGGTCAGCATGAACGGCTCCTGGGACGTGGTGCGTCGGGGAACGGGGCGCCTCGGCGCCCGGTGGTTCCCCCACTATCGACGACCGGGCGGGTGTGAGCGGGGGCATGATCGTCGTGTTCACCTGATGGGGTGAAATCGTCCGAATGGCCCGGAGGTTGCCGGTGCCGCCCGCGCGTCGTAAGGACTCGCCCGCGCGTGAGGACAGGCCCGCGCGTGGGGTACTCGCGCGCACGCAGGCCCGCCCGCGCGTGGTCCCGGCCGCGCGGCGCCGGTCGCGGGCGTCAGCGCGCCGTGGCGAGCTGCCAGTCGGCGGGACCGGCCGGCGGCAGGTGGCCGGGCAGGCCGGGGGTCCAGCGCTTGGTGCCGTCCGGCAGGACGGCGAGCGCCTCCACCCCGGGCCGGCGGGCCGCCCAGGCGAGGGCCCGGTCCGGGCCCATCGCGAAGGCGGCGGTGGCCCAGGCGTCGGTGCGGGCGATGCCGGTGCCGGGGGCGCCCACCAGGGTGAGCGAGGCGAGGCCCTCCGCCGGTCGGCCGGTGTGCGGGTCCAGGACGTGGGCGCCGCGTTCGGCGGTGCCGGAGGTGGCGATCGCGAGGTCGCTGCCGCCCAGGACGGCGGCGAGTGCGCCCGGCCGCCCGGGGTGGGCGACGCCGATCTGCCAGGGCCCGCCGCAGGTCTGCACGTCGCCGCCGCCGTTGACGCAGAACTGCCGTGCCCCGGCGGCGCGCAGCAGCCGGGCGGCCTCCTCGACGGCCCAGCCCTTGACCCAGCCGCTGGGGTCGAGCCGGCCGCCGGGGCGCTCGGTGAAGTAGCCGTCGGTCTCGGTCGCGACCTCGCGGCAGGCGTCCAGGACCGTGCGGACCTCGGGATCGCAGTCCGCGAGGGCCAGTTCGCCCCGGTCGAGCCGGCTGATGTCGCTCCCCGGCCGGTACGGGGAGAACACCGCGTCGATCCGGTGCAGCCGGTCGGCGACCTGCCGCAGCGCCTCGGGGGTCCCGGGGCCGGGGTCGCGGACGGCGATCGAGAACACGGTGCCCATCACGGGCTCGGCGTGCCGCAGCACCGGGCGTCAGCCCTTCGCCCGGTCGAGGGCGCTCTGCAGCGAGCGGATGTAGCCGTCGCTGGTGTAGGTCGCGCCGCTGACGGCGTCGATCTGGGCGTTCTGCGCGGAGATCGCCTCCTGGTTGAGGGTGGGGAGGGCGTCGGCGTTGATCTCGCGGTCCCGGCGGTCCTCGGTGGGGTACTTGACCACGTCGACGCCGGTGATCCGGCTCCCGGCCAGGGTGACCTGCACCTGGACCGGGCCGTACCGGGTGTTGATCGTGTCGCCGCTGACCTTCCGGGTGGCGCCGCCCGCCGGCGCGGGCGCGGGGGACGCGGACCCGGTCCCGCTGCCCGAGGACGACCCGGACCCGGACCCGGACGTGGACGCGGACCCGGAATCGGCCCCGGCCCCGGACGAGCTACCCGCCCCCGAGCTGATCACGGGCGCGTTCCCGGTCGCCTGGTGCGGTTTGAGGGAGAGCAGCAGCACCACCCCGGCGGCGGTGGCGGCACTGGTGACGACGGCTCGGCGCATGGACGGCTCCTCGTGTGGTCGGGCTCAGAAGGCGAAGGACTCGTGGTGGATCCGCCCCGGCCGTACCCCGGCCGCCCGCAGCGCCCGGACGGCCTCCGCGGTGACGGCCTCGGGCCCGCACAGGTACACCTCGTGCTCCGCGAGCCCCGGCACCAGCCGGGCCAGCGCCGCCCCGAGGTCGCCGACCTGCTCGCGGGGGCCGAGCAGCTCGTGCACCGTCGCGCCGCGCCGCCGGGCGATCTCCGTCAGCTCCGCCCGGAACAGCACGTCCTCGGCGCGCCGGGCCCGCTGGACCAGGGTGACCTCGCCCGGCAGGGTCTCGAACAGGGCCCGCAGCGGGGTGATCCCGACGCCCACCCCGAGCAGCAGCACCCGGCGCCGGCGCTGCCGCCGCCCGGTGAACGCGCCGTACGGCCCCTCGGCCCGGACCGGGGTGCCCGGGCGCAGCCGGGCGACGGCGGCGCTGTGGCCGCCGAGGTCCTTGACGGTGAACCGGAGGAAGTCCGGGCGGGCCGGTGCGGACAGCGAGTACGGGTTGGCGGCCCAGCGCAGTCCGGGGGCCTGGAACTGGAGGCGGAAGAACTGGCCGGGCTCGGCGCGGAGTTCGTCGAGCCGCCGACCGGACAGGAACAGCGACACCACGCCCGGTCCCTCCGGCCGGATCTCGGCGACCCGCAGCCCGTGCCGCCGGTCGAGCAGCCAGGGCCGCAGCAGCCGGAACCAGCCGAGCAGCGCCGCCGTCCCGAAGTAGAGCGCGTACCAGGCGGCCCGGCCGGGCCCGCCGCCGAGGTCGGCGCCGGTGGTCAGCTGGTGGGCGAAGGCCAGCGCCACCGCGAGGTAGGTGGCCAGGTGCAGGTGGTACCAGGTCTCGTAGGAGAGCCGGCGGCGGGCCGCCCGGGCGGAGACCGCTCCGGTGCCGAGCATCAGCAGGGTGCCGAAGGCGGCCTTGAGCATGTCGGGGTAGTGGAAGACGATCTCCACGCCCTCGTCGAGCGGCCCGCGCCCGTCGGTGAGCGCGTACCCCCAGACCACGGTCAGCAGGTGCACGGTGACCAGGCCGACCAGCCAGCGGCCGCCGTACGCGTGCCAGCGGGCCAGCCGGTCGGCGCCGACCCCGCGCTCCACGGCCGGCAGCCGGGCCATCAGCAGGAGCAGCACCGGTGCGGCGTACCCGGCGAGCAGTCCGGTGATCCGCCCGGCGCCGGTCAGCCAGCCGGCCGCGCCGGCCACCGAGGAGGTGTCCGCCCACCACAGTCCGAGCACGCCGAGCGCGCCGGCGGCGATCAGGCCGAGCGCGGCGCCCGGCGGCAGCGCGAGCGGCGGGCGCTCGGCCGCCCGGTGACGCGGGCCGGCCGGCGCCTGCCGGGACTTCGGTGCGGTGGCAGTGGCCATCGGGGAACCTCCTTGACTCCCGGGGGCGGCACGGCCCCGCCCGGGCGGTCCACGATCGCACCGCAAGCTCTGAGTCGCCTCTGAGCGGGCCCGCCGCCGGCGCCCGCCAGAACCACCGTTTCCCCTGGTCAGAGGCCGTATGGGGCCCACGAACGGCCCCCGCTGATCTCACGGCTTTCTCATCGCGGCAGCCCGGAAGCCCGGCAACCCGGCAACCCGGCAACCCGGCAACCCGGCAACCCGACAGCCCGGCAGCCCGGAAGTCCTAGCCGACCCGGACCACGTACTTGCCCCGGACCCCGCCCGCCTCCAGCGCCCGGTGGGCCGCCGCCGTCTCCTCCAGGGGGAAGACCGTGTCCACCGCGGGGCGCAGCTTGCCCTCGACCACGTGGCGGGCGAGGTCGTCGAAGTCCGCCTGCCCGGGGTTGCCGCTGAAGAAGCGCACCCGGCCGCGTCCGTGGACGGTGCTGGCCGCGAGGTAGCCGAAGGACGCGGCGGGCCGTTTCGGGTCGAAGGCGAGGGTGACCATGCGCCCGCCGGGCGCCAGTCGGCGCCGGTAGGCCCGCAGGTCGGTCCCCGCCGTGTCCAGGACCACGTCGAAGCGGTCCAGGTCCGCGGCCCGCACCGTCCGGTGGTCGATCGCCCGGTGCGCGCCGAGCCCGCGGACGAAGTCGAGGCCGGTGGCGCGGGCGAGGGCCGTGACCTCGGCGCCGTAGGCCCGTCCGAGCTGGACGGCGGCGTTGCCGACACCGCCCGCCGCGCCCCGGACGAGGAGCCGCTCGCCGAGGCGCAGCCCGGCCTTGTCCCGCAGGGCGGTGATGGCCGCGGTGGCCACCGGCAGGGCGGCGGCGTCCACCAGGTCGATGCCGTCGGGGAGCCGCCCGACCCGTGCGGCCGGCACGCTCACGTACTCGGCGGCGCTGCCGAACCCGGAGGTGCGGCCCAGGACTCCCCACACCCGGTCGCCGGGCGCGAACCGGGTGACTCCGGCACCCGGTTCGGCGACCTCGCCGGTGAAGTCCAGGCCGACCCGCTGGGGGAAGGTCCGGCCGCTCAGGAGCCGCAGACGGCCCGAACGGACGGTCAGTTCGCCGCCGTTGACGCTGAACGCGCGCACCTTCACCAGCACTTCGCCGGGGGCCGGCTCGGGGCGTGGCACGCGGCCCACGTACAGCACCTCGGGGCCGCCGTAGCGGTCGTACAGGACGGCCTTCATCATCCGGTCGTTCATCGTTCTCCCTTTCCGGCCCGGGGACTTGCGGGTCCGGCAGCGACCGTAGGCTCTCAAGTGGACGCAATCGTCCGTTTGGACCGGAAGCGAGAGACAGTGATGGTGGATTCCTCTCGGATCACAGCCCGGGGCGGGGTGCGGGCGGACGCCCGGCGCAACCGGGAGCGCGTCCTCGTCGCCGCCCGGGCGGTCTTCGCGGAGCACGGGATCGACGCCCCGATGGCCGCCGTGGCCCGTCGGGCCGGGGTCGGCGTGGCGACGCTGTACCGGCACTTCCCGACCCGGGACGCCCTGGTGCGGGGCGCGTTCGCGCAGCAGATGCAGACCTGCGCGCGGGCGCTCACCGAGGCCCTGGCCGCCCCCGACCCCTGGCAGGGCTTCCAGCGGTTGATCGAGACGGTCTGCGCGCTGCAACGGGAGGAACGCGGGTTCCCGGCCGCGTTCGTCACCGCCTTCCCGGACAGCGGGTCGCAGCACGCGCACGCCCGCCGACGGGCCGAGCGCGACGTCGCGACCCTGGTGCGCCGGGCGCAGGCCTCGGGCGCGCTGCGGCCCGACTTCCACCCCTCCGACCTCGCCGTGGTGCTGCTGGCCCACTGCGCCCTGGTCACCGCCCTGCCCGACGACGGTGCGGCGTCCCGGCGCCTGGTGGCCTACCTGCTCCAGTCGTTCCGCGCCGACGGGGCCCGCGGACCGCTGCCGCCGCCGGCCGCGCTGACCCTGCGCGACCTCCCGACCGCGGCCGACGGCCGAACCCCCTCGCCGCCCGCCCACCCCGGTACATGACGTAACGTCAGAAGCTCACGCGCAGGATTCTGACGACCACGTGAGAGGTACCGACATGCCCCGCCCAGCACACATCGCGATGGTGAACATCCCGGCGCACGGCCACGTCAACCCCAGCCTGGACGTGATCCGGGAGCTGGTCTCCCGCGGCCACCGCGTCAGTTACGTCAACGACCCGACCTTCGCCGAGCAGATCGGGACCACCGGCGCCCGGCTCGTGCCGTACGAGACCGGCCTGGAGATCCTCAAGGGCCGTGCGGTCGTGCCCGGGACCAATGTGCACGGCATGGTCTTCGGCGAGGCGCAGGCCATGCTGCCCCGGATGCGGGAGGCCTTCCACGACGACCGGCCCGACCTGGTGCTGTACGACTTCATGGCGTACGCGGGACGGGTCCTGGCCGACGGCTGGGGCGTCCCGTCGATGCTGGTCTCGCCGTCCCGGATCGCCCAGGCCGACCCCGAGGCGGAGCCGTTCCGGACGGTCATGGCGGCCCTGGAGGCGGAGGGCGTACCGGAGCGCTTCGCCAAGTGGCTGGCCGAGAACGGGGTGGCGCCCCGCGACATGTTCTCGTACATGCTGCGCCCGGACCGCGGGCTCGCGCTGATCCCCCGGGCGCTCCAGAGCGCGGTCGACGAGGTCGACCCCGAGGTCTTCTCCTTCGCCGGCCCCTGCCTCGACAACCGGGAGCACCAGGGCGGTTGGACCAGGCCGCAGGGCGCGCAGAAGGTCCTGCTGGTCTCGCTCGGCTCCGCCTTCACCCACCAGCCGGCCTTCTACCGGGCGTGCCTGGAGGCCTTCGGGGACCTTCCCGGCTGGCACGTCGTGCTCCAGGTCGGCAAGGCGACCGACCCGGCGGAGCTGGGGCCGATCCCGGCCAACGTCGAAGTGCACCCCTGGGTCCCGCAGTTCGCGGTGCTGCGCCAGGCCGACGCGTTCATCACCCACGCCGGGATGGGCGGGTGCAGCGAAGGCCTGTACTGCGGGCTGCCGATGGTGGCGGTGCCCCAGGCCGCCGACCAGTTCGAGAACGCGGACCGGCTGGTCGAACTCGGCGTCGCACGGCGCCTGGACACCGAGCAGGCCACCGCCGAGGCGCTGCGCTCCGCCGTACTGGAGCTCACCACCGACCCGGCGGTGGCGGCCCGGCTGGCCGAAATCGGCGGGGAGGTCCGCGCGGGCGGCGGCGCGTCGAGGGCCGCCGACCTGATCGAGGCCGCCCTGGTCTGACCCGGCCCGCGCGCTGCCCCCGCCCCCGCCCCCGCCCCTGGCCGGGGGCGGCGTGCGGTCAGCGCGGCGCCGTCGCCCCGCCCAAGGGGGCCCGGCGCGGCGAGACCCGGCGGTGACTGATCCGCCAACCGTCCGCGGTGCGCACCACGGTGTCCTCGTAGGAGACGGAGCCGCAGGAGCCGTCCGCCCGGACCCCCAGCCCCTTGGAACGGACCCGCACCCGGCCGTCCGCCCCCGCCGTGACGACGACATTGGTGACGTGGTGCGCGACCGGGTTGCCCGCGCCCAGCGCCCGTGCCGCTGCGCGGACGGCCGCCACTCCGGACAGCGGCTCCTGGCCGAACTCGGTGAGGTCGTAGACCGCGTCGACGGTGAACACCTCGTCCAGCCGGTCGAGGTCTCCGTCGTCGACGAGGTGACCGTGCATCGAGACCAGGTCGACGACGGCCCAGCGGTCCTCCGGGGTGAGCGACACGAGCGTCCTTCCGGTCAGACCGAGTCGGGGGTCGGGGCGGGGGTCGGGGTGGGGAGGCGGCCGGTGAGGAGGGCGCGGCCGAGGGGGGTGGGGCGGTGGGTGACGGTGCGGCCGTCGCGGTCCTTGGTGGTGAGGCCGGAGTCGGCGAGGACGGTGGCGTGTTCGCTGGCGGAGGCCGTGGAGATGTCCAGCAGCCCGGCCAGGTCCTTGGTGGAGCACGGGCCGTGGGTGGCGATGGCCTCCAGGGCGGCGGCGCGGGTC
Source organism: Kitasatospora sp. NPDC059146 (assembly GCF_042786665.1). NCBI lineage: Bacteria > Bacillati > Actinomycetota > Actinomycetes > Kitasatosporales > Streptomycetaceae > Kitasatospora > Kitasatospora sp. NPDC059146. The sequence goes on from NZ_JBHZCY010000040.1 coordinate 21,684, forward strand.
TGGCCGAGCAGGGCGGTGAGGTTGCGGCTCGGGGCGGGTTCGGGCTCGGGCTGCAAGGGGCCGCTGATCCTCGCCGGGTAGAGGAGGACGGGCTGCTGCCCAGGGTCCTCGAAGCGGGCGATGACGGGGCGGCGGGGGCCGAACACGCAGGGCTGGAGCAGGAGTCCGCGACCGTCCAGCCGGATGTCGTGCCGGCAGGCCCCCACCAGCGGGAAGCTGAGCACCGGGCGGCGCCAGGAGACGGACGGGTGCAGCGAGGCGAGGACCCGGTCCGGTTCGCCGAGCCGGCGGCGCCGGCCGTGGTCGGTGGTGACGATGGTCTCGATCTGCCGCCGGTAGGGGTCGATCGCGCGGGTCTGGTAGTCGGCGGTGACGTTGCCGAGCAGTCGCCGGGCCCGCCGGTCGCCCGCGGCCACGCCGCGCGCGAAGGCGCTCAACTGCCTGGTCCCGCCGACCGATCGCAGGTGGTCGCGGAGCGGTTCCTCGGGCGCCTCGGCGGTGGCGCTCTCGGTGGCGCCGGGGTCGCGGCGCACGGCGAGGAACTCCGGGATGGCCGAGGGGGTGTAGAGGTCGAAGAGCAGCGCGGTCCGGGGGTTCCAGGACGCCCGCAGCCGGTTGCGCCACACCTGGAAGCGTGGATCGCAGCGGCCGCTGACCAGGCCGTGGACGCTGAGGGACAGCTCCATCGACATGTCCGGACGCTCCGCCACCCGGACGCGGTCCAAGTCGTCCGTACCGAAGATGATTCGCAGCACGGACAGGATCGTCGCCCCGCGGGCGGCCGCTCCGCAAGACCGTTCGGCGAGGACCGAATCCATTGCCCTCCGGCCCCGGGGCCCGGCAGGCTCGGAGGGCCGGCGGGGCGGCGCCCGCCGCCCCGCCCGGGCGGGGTGCCCCGGGTGACGGACCGGGGCGCCCCGCCGGCGCGGGGGTGGCGGGACGCGGCCGGGCTCAGCCCAGCTCGGCCGCCGACTCGACGACCACGCCGTACAGGTCCCCGACGGTGGCGAGCGCGCCCCGGTGGACCTGGGCGGCGGTGAGCTCCTCGGCGCCGGAACCCAGCGGGCGGGTCGCGCAGGCGTCGGCGACCACGGTGGGGCGGTTGCCGCGCAGGAAGGCGCCGGCGGTGGTGAAGGCGACGCACATGTGGGTCATGAACCCGGCGACCACGACCTCCTGGTGGCCGGCCGCGTCGACCAGTTCGCCCAGCTCGGTGCCGACGAAGGCGTCCGGGGCCTGCTTGACCACCACCCGCTCGCCCTCGGCCGGGGCCACCGCCGGGTGGATCTGCCCGATCTCCTCGCGGATGTCGTACGGGGTGCCGGCGCCGCCGTCGTTGACGACGTGGACGACGGTGGCGCCCTCGGCCCTGGCCCGGGCGAGCAGGCCGGTGGCCGCGTCGAGGGCCTCGCGCCAGCCGGTCAGCTCCATCACGCCGCGGGTGTAGGTGTTCTGGTAGTCGACCAGGACGAGGGTGCTCGCGCCGAGCCGGGCGGGCTTGTCGTCGAGACCGGTGAGGGTGCGCAGGGTGGTGCTGGGCATGGCTGTGCCGCCTTCGGGCCTGGGGGGTGTCGGGGCAGGTCACGCGGGGTGCGGCCTGCCCCAGGAACGCTACGGGCGGGCCCGGTGTGGCGGCAATGCCGTCTAACATGCAGAATCCGACATCGGCGTCGGCATCGACCGTCGGCGCCGACATCGACCGTCGGCACCGGCACCGGCACCGGCACCGGAGTGAGGGAGGGAGGCCCCGTGGAGAGCGCGCAGCAGCGGCTGGTCGTCATCGTCCTGTTCGAGGGCGTCGACCTGCTGGACGTCACCGGACCGCCCGAGGTGTTCGCGCTGCTCCGGCGGGAGACCGGGGACGCGGTCGGCTACCGGGTGGTGCTGGCCGCCGCCACCGCCGAGCCGGTCACCACCGCGGCCGGGGTGCGGATCCTGCCCGACCTGACCTTCGACCGGGCCGCCGCCGAGGGCGGCATCGACACCCTGCTGGTGCCCGGGTCGGTGGAGGTCGACGCGGCCGGTCGGGTCCGGGCGGTGGCCGACCCGGAGGTGGTCGGGCAGGTGCGCCGGCTCGCGGCCCGCTCACGCCGGGTCGCCTCGGTGTGCGTCGGAGCGCACCTGCTGGCCGCCGCCGGGCTGCTGGACGGCAAGCGGGCCACCACCCACTGGTCGACCGCGGGCCAACTCGCCGCCGAGTACCCGCAGATCGAGGTCGACGCCGACCCGATCTTCATCCGCGCGGGCGAGGTCTGGACGGGCGCGGGCATCAGCGCCTGCCTGGACCTCTCGCTCGCCCTGGTCGCCGAGGACTTCGGCGAGGAGCTCGCCCTGCGGGTCGCCCGCCAGCTGGTGATGTACCTCAAACGCCCCAGCGGCCAGAGCCAGTTCAGCGTCCCGCTGGAGCCGGTCTCCACCACCCGGCGGATCGAGGAGCTGCGCCACCACATCCTGCGCCACCTGACCGGCCGGCTCACCGTGCCCGAGCTGGCGGCCCACGCGCACCTCAGCGAACGGCAGTTGATCCGGATCTTCAAGACCGAGCTGGGCACCACCCCGAGCGCCTACATCGAGTCCGCCCGGGTCGAACTCGCCCGCCACCGGCTGGAGTCGGGCGACGACACCCTCGAACGCATCGCCACCGCCTGCGGGTTCGGCACTACCGACACCCTGGTACGGGCCTTCCGCCGCCGACTGGACACCACGCCGACCGACTACCGCCAGCGCTTCCGTACGGCCGTCACGGTCGGAGCGTCCGTCACGGGTACGACGGACGTCACGGCCCCACGGGCTGACACAGCCGGACCGTGAACACCGTGCGGCCCGGCCGGCTGGCCGCCTCGACCGTGCCGCCGTGCGCCTGGACCACGGCCCGGACGATGGCCAGGCCCAGCCCGGTCGAGCCGGTGGCCCGGGAGCGGGCCCGGTCGCCCCGGACGAAGCGTTCGAAGACCCGTTCCAGCAGCTCCGCCGGGATCCCCGGCCCCTCGTCGGTGACGCTCAACTCGACGTGCTCGGCGCCGGGTTCGAGGCGCAGCTCGACCGCCGTGCCGGCCGGGGTGTGGGTGCGGGCGTTGGCCAGCAGATTGGCCACCACCTGGCTCAGCCGGTGCTCGTCCCCGTGCACCAGGACCGGCTCCTCGGGCAGTGCCAGGCGCCAGCGGTGGCCGGGCCCGGCCACCCGGGCGTCGGCCACGGCGTTCAGCGCGATCCGGGTGAGGTCCACCTCGTCCCCGGCCAGCGGGCGGCCCGCGTCCAGCCGGGCGAGCAGCAGCAGGTCCTCGACGATCGCGCCCATCCGCAGGGCCTCGGCGTCGATCCGCTCCAGTGAGTGCCGCACCTCGCCGGGCACCTGGCCCGGGTGGCGCAGCGCCAGTTCGGCGTGGCCGCGGACGGCGGCCACCGGGGTGCGCAGTTCGTGGCTGGCGTCGGCGGCGAAGCCGCGCAGCCGCTCCTCCACGGCGTGCCGGCGGGCCAGCGCGTCGCCGACGTGGCCGAGCATCCGGTTGAGGGCGGCGCCGACCCGGCCGACCTCGGTGCGCGGGTCGGCGTCGGGGACCCGCTCGGCGAGCAGCACCTCGCCGCTGGCGAGCGGCAGCGCGCTCACCCGCTCGGCCATGCCGACCACCCGGCGCAGCGGGCGCAGCGACCAGCCGACCCAGACCGCCCCGGCGGCGCCGGCCGCGGCGACGGCGATCGCGAAGACGGTCAGCTCCAGGGTCTCCAGCCGCGTCACAGTGTCCTCGGCCGGGCCCAGCGGCAGCCCGCTGACCAGGACGTCGCCGTCCCGCCCGGCCACCGCGCGGACCCGGTAGTGGCCCAGGGGGCCGCCGAGGTCCAGGGTACGGGCCGGGCCGCCGGCCGGCAGGGCGGCCAGCGAGCGCTGCTGGTCGGGCGTGAAGGCGACCCGGTCGTCCGCGTTGTCCGGGTCGTCGACGTCGTCGGCGTCGCCGTCGACCACCCCGGCGGCGGTGACCTTGCCCCCGAGCAGTCGCACGCCCAGGGTGCCGGGGGTCTGGGCCCGGGTGTCCGGGCCGGCGCCGGTGCCGGTGTGCTCCAGGCTGGCGGCGTACCGGCCGCCGGCCTCGGCGAGCTGCTGGTCGAGGCGGTCGACCAGGAAGTGCCGCAGGGCGGCGGCGGTGGCGAAGCCGACGGCGGCGCAGGTGACCACCAGCAGCACCAGCAGTCCGGCGATCAGCCGGGCCCGCAGGGTGCGGGGCAGCAGCTTCCGCAGCGCCCTGGTGACCCGCGCGGCGGCCCGTCCCACTGCGCGCGTCGTCGCGCGCCTCACTGCGCGGCCTTGATCAGGTAGCCCGCGCCCCGGACGGTGTGGATCATCGGGCTGCGGCCCGCGTCCAGCTTCTTGCGCAGGTAGCTGATGTACAGCTCCACGATGTGCGCCTGCCCGCCGAAGTCGTACGACCAGACCGCGTCCAGGATCTGCGCCTTGCTGAGCACCTGCCGGGGGTGGCGCATCAGGTGGGCGAGCAGCGCGTACTCGGTCGGGCTGAGCTCGATGGTCTCGCCGTCCCTGGTGACCTCGCGGGCCCGGTCGTCCAGGACGAGGTCGCCCAGCACCAGGGCGTGCGCGGGCGGTCGGCGCGGCCCGTCCGTCGGCGCGGCCCGGCGCAGCAGCCCGCGCAGCCGGACCACCACCTCGGCCAGGCTGAACGGCTTGGTGACGTAGTCGTCACCGCCGGCCGCGATCCCCGCGATCCGCTCCTCGACGGCGTCCCGGGCGGTGAGGAAGAGCACCCGCACCTCGGGCTGCTCGGCGTGGATCCGGCGCAGCACCTCCAGGCCGTCGAGGTCGGGCAGCATGACGTCGAGCACCACGGCGTGCGGCCGCCAGTGCGCGGCCTCCCGGACGGCCTCCAGACCGGTGGTCGCGCCGCGGGCCTGCCAGCCCTCGTAGCGGACGGCGCCGCAGACCACCTCGACCAGGTCCGGTTCGTCGTCGACGACCAGGACGCGCCAGTCCGGGCGGTCGGCGGTGTCGTCCATGCTGCTCCCTCGGCTCCCTCGGCTCGGCGGCGGACGGCGTCCATTCCGGCGGCGTTCGTGCCGGCGGCGCTCAGTCTGGCCCACCGCGATGAGAAACCCGTGAGATCAGCGGAACCGGCTCGTGATCCCCGCAGGGCTACTGACCTGCGAAAACAGGGCCGGGGAGGGAGTGCCGGTCGCGGCGCGGACCGGCGAACCTGTGGTCCGGCGGCTGGTCGGCGCCGCGCGCGAGCACTTCCCGCGCGGCATCCTCCTGTTCCACGCGGGACGTCATGCACTGAGCGCGGAGCCCGCCCGGTCGTCCTGCGGGCGCGGCCCGGTGTAGGTGGCCCGGGCGCGCATCCGCAGGGGTTCCTCGCGGTACTCCTCCACCGCGTGGGCCAGCCAGCCAGGGGTGCGGGCCACGGCGAAGATCACCTCGCCGGCCTCCGCGGGCAGTCCGGTGGTCAGCGCCATGGCGGCCAGTGCCAGGTCGATGTTGGCCCGCTGCGCGGGCCGGCCGGCCGGGCCCGCGGCCGCCTCCACCGCGGCGACCGCCGCCACCACCTCCGCTCCGCCGTCGAGTCGGCGGACCGCGTCGAGCAGGGCGACCGCGCGGGGGTCGCCGTCCGGGTAGAGCCGGTGGCCGAGCCCCGGGATCGGCCGGCCGGTGCGCAGGTAGTCGGAGACCACGGGGACCGCGCCGTCGGCCAGGACCTCGGCGAGCATCCGGTGCGCCAGCGGGCTGGCGGCGCCGTGCAGGGGGCCGTCGGTGGCACCGAGTCCGGCGGAGACCACCGCGTACGGATGCGCCCGCGCCGAGGCGGCCACCCGCGCCGCCACGGTGGAGACCGCCAGCTCGTGGTCGATCAGCAGCACGAGGGCCCGGTCCAGGCAGGCCAGCTCCCCGGGGGCGGGGGCGGCGGGCGCCAGCCGGCTCCACAGCCGCGCGGCCAGCGGGGCGTCGGGCCCGGGGTCGGGCGCGGTGCGCGGCAGGGCCTCCACCATCCCGGCGATCAGGGCCGCCCCGGCGGCCCGGACGGTCTGCTCGCGCAGGTCGAAGCGGAGCGGGTCGAGCGCGGCGGCGACGGTGACCGAGATCCGGAGCCGGTCGGGCAGCCGGATCCCGTCGGGCAGCGCGGCGGCGGCCCGGGCCAGCGCCTCGGCGGTGGCCGGCGGCACCCGCAGCTCCACCGGGGCGTCGGTGTCCAGCCCCCAGAACCAGCCGATCACGGCCTCGAAGCCGTGCCCGGCGGCCAGGTCGACGGCGTCGCGGCCGCGGTAGTGGAGCCGGCCGTTCTCGATCAGGGTCAGCCCGGTCCGGACCTCGACCGGTTCGCTGCCCCACCCCGGTTCGGCGCCCGACGGCTCGCCCGCCGCCGGTCGCACCGGCGCGCGACGGCCGCGGGCGGCCAGCTCGGCGACCTCGCGGGCGTCGAAGGTGCTGCCCTTGCCTCCCGGGGCCCGCTCGCTGCTGAGCTGCCCGCGGCTGGCGTAGGCGTACACCGTCTCCACCTTCACGCCGAGCTGCTCGGCGACCTGCTGGGTGGTCAAGCGTTCGGCCATGGTCCGTCCTCGTCGTCCTGTGACGCCTCCGCGCCTTGATGATCCACAGTATTACACATTGATTTCAATCAACATTGACAACATGGATCAATGGTCGGAGAGTACAGAACGTCGCCGGAGCACCCGGCCGGGAAGATCCACGAGAAGGGCCACTGCCATGCCGAGCACCACCGAGATCGAGGTCCCCCGCGGCCTCAAGGGCGTCGTGGTCACCGAGACCGAACTCGGCGACGTCCGCGGCCTGGAGGGCTTCTACCGCTACCGCCAGTACTCGGCGATCGACCTCGCCGAACAGCGCACCCTGGAGGACGTCTGGCACCTGATGCTCCTCGGCGAACTGCCGGACGCACCCGCCCGCGCCGCCTTCCTCGCCCGCACCACCCCGCTGCGCCGCCTGCCGGACGCCCTGCGTCCGCTCCTGCCCGCACTGGCGGCGAGCACCGCGCACGGCGGCCCGCTCGCCACCCTGGGCGCCGCGCTCTCGGTCGCCGCCGCCGACCGCGGCATCCGCCCCCTCTACGACACCGCGCCCGAACAGCGGATCGAGGACGCGCTGTTCGCCACCGCGCTGGTCCCCACCGTCCTGACCGCGCTGCACCGGCTGCAGCAGGGCCGCCAGCCGGTGGAACCGCGCGACGACCTCGGCTACGCCGCCAACTACCTCTACATGCTGACCGGCGAGGAGCCCGGGCCCGCCGAGGCCCGGGCGATCGAGCAGTACCTGATCTCCACGGTGGACCACGGCTTCAACGCCTCCACCTTCACCGCCCGGGTGATCGCCTCCACCGGGGCCGACCTCGTCGCCTGCCTGGTCGGCGGGCTCGGCGCGCTCTCCGGGCCCCTGCACGGCGGCGCGCCCAGCCGGGCCCTGGACACCCTGGACGCGATCGGCACCCCGGACCGGATCGACGGCTGGATCCGCGAGCACGTCCTGGCCGGCGACCGGATCATGGGCTTCGGCCACGCCGTCTACCGCACCGAGGACCCGCGGTCCCGGATGCTGCGCGGCGTCGCCGAATCCTTCGGCGGTGAACTCGTCGACCTCGCCGTCCAGGTGGAGGCCCGGGTCGAGGCGATCCTGGCCGAACTCAAGCCGGGCCGCGAACTGCACACCAACGTCGAGTTCTACGCCGGCGTGGTGATGCACCTCTGCGGCCTGCCGAGGGAGATGTTCACCCCCACGTTCGCCGCGGCCCGGGCGATCGGCTGGAGTGCCAACATCCTGGAGCAGGCCGCCGACCCCAAGATCATCCGCCCGGCCGCCCGCTATACCGGCCCCGCGGCTCCCCAGCCCCTGCCGACGGCCTGACCGCTGTGACCGCCCTGGCCGCCCGCGTGCTGAGGGCTCCGGGCTCCGGGCTCGGGGTGGATCGGAACAGATTCATCCGAACGAGTGAACGACACAGGTGCCCCATGCCCACCCCTCGCTAACGTGCCCGAGGATTCTCGGCAGACCATCGGAGGGGTGGGTTCCATGGAAGCGGATCGGCGTTTGCTGGTCAGTGTGTTCGGACCGCAGGAGGCACGCGAGGCGGCGCTCGGCGGTGCCCGCATCATCGACAGCGAGGACCCGCGCAGCGCCCTCGGCACCATCAAGCCGCGGCGGATCATGGACATCGCCGACGCGGTGCTCGCCGCCCGCCGGGCACTGCCCGTCCAGCTGAGCACCAACATCGGCGAGGACCAACTGCTCTTCCGCCGGGCCGACAACGGCCTGGCCCTGGCCAAGTCGGCCTACGAGCAGGTCGGCAAGGCGGCGCAGGCCGCCCTCGGAAAGGCCCTCGCGATGGGCACCCGGGTGCACCCGTGCGGGATCGTCAAGGTCGGCCTGGACGGCATGACGGCGGATCAGGCCGGCGAGGTGCTGCGCGAGATCGTCGCCACCGTCCGCAGGGCCGACGGCCTGTCGGCGACCCGGGTGATGGCCGTGCTGTTCGCCCAGGACCTCGACCTGTGGGACACCCGGAAGACCCTCCCGCAGGTCCGCCGCGCCCTGGTCGGCCTGCGCGAGTACCAGCCCTGCGCCCCGCCCCGGGGCCGACCGCCACCGACTTCAACGGCGGCGTCATGCGGGATGACGACGGAATGCGCCAGGGGCTGGCCGGACAGACCGCGCTCGGCCGCGTCGGCGAACCCGAGGAGATCGGCGACGCCATCGCCACACTGGCGTCGGAGGGCCTGAGCTGGAAGACCGCCCAGCGCATCGAGGTCTCCGGCGGCTTCCTCGTCTGACCGACCGACCGACCGATCGACCGACCGGGCGGGCGGGCCCGTCCCGGGCCGCGCCGGATGGTGCCCACGTAAAGTGAGATCTTCGATGGAGTGGCAGGGGTGGAGACCGTGGAGATCACCGTCCAGTGGATACGGACGTCCTGGACGAAGCGGTCCCGGGGAGGAGAGGCCGCAGCTCGCAGGAACGCGGCCCCGGTCGGCTTCACCATCCCGAACGCGCCGTCCTCGTTGGCGCACGTGGTCCGCATGCATGAGCGTGACGGCTTCGAACCCAGTGGCGGCCAGGAGGAACTGGGCAAGGTCGACGTCCAGCTTCGCGAGGCCGACGGACGGTTGCGGGTCCTTCCCCGAGTGCAGCCGCTGTTCGCCGTACCGGCTCGGCCGCGGCGTCCCCCGGCTGTGCGTCTTGTCCCCGGACAGTGGGTCCGTTGGCAGCTCAACTACCGTTTCAGCAGTGCGGCGGGGACGCAGGACTGGTCGTACTGGCTGGATACCTTCAATGTCGCCTACGGCCCCGTGACCGCCGATGCCTTCTCGTCGGAGTCCACCGTGTTCATCGACGAGCGGGGACCACTCCGGTAGCGGCTTGGTGGTGTGACCGAGCACCGGGGTGTCCGGCCTCCGCTTCGGTGCTGCTGGGCTGTCCGAGGTCGACCAGGAGTCTGTCGATACGGTCGCCGGTGCAGCGGTGGCGTTCGACCGCGCGGTCCCAGCCGCGCTCGGCGGCGTCGCGGGCGAGGGCTTGCTCAACTTCGCGTCGCGCCCGCAGTCGTGGCGCGTACCCGGGCGTGGTGGCGAACGTCGCGCAGGTCAGGTAGAGGTCGCACGCGCAGGGGCCCTCCACGGGAAGCCTGAGACAGCGGCCGAGTTCGAGCTCGGTCCTGAAGAAGTCGGTCCTGAGCCAGCCGATCGACGCGTCCTGCAGGGTGCCGTTGCGCAGTTCGTCGCCGCGGCGGCCTATGGCCGACCCTGACCCAGACCGTTGGCCTGTCCTGGTCTGTGGCCGCCACACCCGCGACGACTTCACCCTGTTCCCCTGCGGCATGGTCGAATTCCTCCGCAAGCTGTTCCTGGACGAGTTCGACCCGTACCCACTCAGCATCGATCTTCGCGACGCCTCACCGCGCTACGTGCACTGGTTCGAGCAACAACGGCGCTCGAAGGCGGGCTTGGACCGGTACTCCGGTGAACCACGGCCGGCCAACCAGTAGGGGTTGTCGAGGCCCTGCTGGTCATGGCCACTCGTTGATCGCTGCGACCAGCACGGCGTCTCGCTCGGCCCCTGCCAGAGCTGATCCAACTCCCGGCCCTCAACGCCTATGAGGCCTACTCGTCCCGTGCCAACCGTGCCAAGCGCGCCTACCTGTGCAAACGCGGCATCAAGGCCGTCGTCCCGGAGATGCGGGACCAGACTGCCCGAGTTGAATACGCGAGCTCACCATTACCGAGGCCGGTCTCACCCTCTGGGCCGAGGGCGGCCCCGGCGGTAAGGCGTGGGGCGCCGGGGTCAGGGGGTGGCGGTGCGGGGCTGGCGGGGGAGCGGGAGGGTGAGGGCCTCGGGGGAGGCGGGCGGGAGGGCCAGGGCGGAGGCGGTCTCGGCGGGGAGGGAGCGGAGGCCGAGGAGGCCGGTGGTGAGGCGGGTGGTGGCGCGGTGCCAGTCGGGGATGCGCTGGAGCATGGCGTGGCCGCTGCCGGTGACGGTGTAGCCGCAGACGCGGGCGCCGGCGGCGCGGCTGCGGGCGGCGAAGGCGTGGGTGTCGGCGGGCAGGGTGACGGTGTCGCGGTCGCCGTGCAGCAGCAGGACGTCGCGGTCGGCGAGCTGCTCGCAGGGGTCGGCGGCCGGGCACCAGGGGGCGAGGGCGACCAGGCCGGTGACGGCAGGGTGCCCGCCGGCCCGCAGCGCGGCGCGGCCGCCCATGGAGTGGCCGACCAGGACGGTGGGCACGGGGCCGAGCGCGGCCGTCAGTTCGTCGAGTGCGGCGGACGCGTCCCGGGCGGCGTCGGCGCGGGCACCGTTCCAGCCCCGGTGGCGGTAGCGGACGGTGGCGATGGCGACGTCCTGGCCCGCGGTCTCCCGGGCCAGGCCGCGCAGGAAGCCGTGCATCCGCAGCAGCGGGAGGTTGAACCGGCGGGGCCGGGCGAGGTTGTGCTCCTCACCGCCGTGCAGGACCAGGACGGCGGCCCGGGCCACCGGGGGCCGCACCTGCCAGCGCAGCGCCCGGTGCGCGGCCGCACCGGCACCCGAGCCCGTACCCGCGCCCGCACCTTCGCCCGCGGTGGCACCCGGGCCCGCACCGCCACCGTTCACCTTCGCACCGTCCAGCACCGTCCAGCTCCGTCCCGCCCCGTCACCGTCGATCCGCAGTCCGTGGCCCCCGCCCCCGTCGGCCCGGACCGCCACTGTACGCGTGCGGACGGCGGGACCGTTCACCCGACGGAACCATCCCGGACATTCCGGCGCGCGCGGTCGGGGTGGGGTGCTGCTATCCACGAAGGGTGGGGGGTCGCCTGCGCCGCTCGTGGCGCCGTGTCATCGAGTGGAGGACTCCGTGGCTCAGCAGCTCGCACTCTCCGTCGACTTCGGGTCGGGTTTCACCCAGGCCTGGGGCAAGATCGCCAAGGTCGTCCCGCAGTTCATCGCCTTCCTGGTGATCCTCGCCATCGGCTGGTTCGTGGCCAAGGCGATCGCCCGGATCCTGGACCGCGTGCTGCGCCGCGTCGGTTCCGAGAAGGTCGCCGAGCGGGCCGGGATGGCCCGGTACCTGAGCGGCTCCAAGTACGACATGACCGGCATCATCTGCAAGATCGTCTACTACGCGGTCCTGCTGATGGCGCTCCAGCTGGCCTTCGGCGTCTTCGGGCCGAACCCGATCAGCGTGATGATCCACAGCATCGTCGCCTGGCTGCCCAGGGGCATCGTCGCGGTCGCGATCGTGGTGGTGGCGATGGCCATCGCCAACGGCGTGCGCGACATCGTCGGGAACGCGCTGTCCGGCGCCTCGTACGGGCGCACCGTCTCCACCGTGGCCTGGGCGTTCATCGTGGCGCTCGGGGTGATCGCGGCGCTCGGCCAGGCCGGGATCGCGACCGCGATCACCGGGCCGGTGCTGATCGCGGCGCTGGCCACCGTCACCGGGGTGCTGGTGGTCGGCGTCGGCGGCGGTCTGATCATGCCGATGCGCCAGCGCTGGGAGCGGTGGCTGGACAGCGCGGAGCAGGAGACCGCCCGACTGCGCGGCACCGCCTACCAGGCCGGCCGCTCGGACGCGCTGGCCAACCAGCCGATCCGCCCGACCACCCAGACCGGCCCGGGCAACCCGCCGGTGCCGGGGATCGACCCGGGCGAGAATCGGTAGATCGGTCTACGGGGTCTGGCTGGTCTGCCCGGTGCACCCGGTAGGCCCGGTAGGCCCGGCGTATCGGGCCTACCTGGTCCACCTGGCCTGATGGGAGATCTCTAGACCGGTCTACATATCCATTGGGCTCCACACAAGATAGGTAGACCGGTCTACAGGCTCAGAGAAGCCTGTAGACCGGTCTACCTATTAGCCTCGCCACCAGAAGACCGGTCTGCATAGTTTTCCCGCGATGCCGCGATGCCGCGATGCGCGATCGGTGGACCGGGTCCACCCCCCCGCCTCCTCGGATCAGGCCTCCAGCAGACCCTGGTCACGCACCAGCCAGCAGATCGCCGTCAGCCTGGTCACGGCGTAGTCGTAGCCGACCGGCTCCCGCCAGCCGATCTCGGTGAGCGCGTCCAGGAAGCCGAGCGCGTAGTCCGACAGTTCCTCACGGTCCAGCGGCTGGGGCGCGAGTTCCGCGCCCTGTGCGTACAGCAGCTCGCGCAGCATCGCCGCGTGCTGGTCGACGGCCGCGACGAAACCGGGCTCGAAGGCGAACTCGGCCAGCCGGGGCGTGAAGGCGGCCACGATGCCGGGCAGCGGGCAGCCGGCCGGCTCGTCGGGGGAGCGCCGGAAGGACTCGTCGGGGGTCGCGAACATCCGTCCACGGTAGGCGAACCGCTGTGGTGGCGAGCCGGGCTGTGACGGTTCCGTGCTGAGACCTTGGCCACCTTCGGAACGTTCCGTGGCATGGCCGGTTCCCTGTGTTCCCGAACGGGTGGTCCGTACCAGAATGGCCCGCATGGACCTCCGCATCTTCACCGAGCCCCAGCAGGGCGCGAGCTACGACACCCTCCTCAAGGTCGCCCGCACGACCGAGGAGCTCGGTGTGTTCAGCGCCTTCTTCCGCTCCGACCACTACCTCAAGATGGGCGACGTGGACGGCCTGCCCGGCCCCACCGACGCCTGGATCACGCTGGCCGGCCTGGCCCGTGACACCAGCACCATCCGCCTCGGCACCCTGATGACGGCCGCCACCTTCCGGCTGCCGGGCGTCACGGCGATCCAGGTCGCCCAGGTCGACGCGATGAGCGGTGGCCGGGTCGAGTTCGGCCTCGGCGCCGGCTGGTACGAGGCCGAGCACGCCGCGTACGGCATCCCGTTCCCGAAGGAGAAGTTCGGGCGGCTGGAGGAGCAGCTGGAGATCATCACCGGGCTGTGGCGGACCAAGCTCGGCGACACCTTCGACTTCGCCGGGGAGTACTACACCCTCACCGACTCGCCCGCGCTGCCCAAGCCCGTCCAGGAGCGCATCCCGGTGCTGGTCGGCGGCTCGGGGCCGAAGCGCACCCCGGCGCTGGCCGCCCGCTTCGCCGACGAGTTCAACCTGCCGTTCGCCTCGCTGGACGACACCGCCGCCCAGTTCGGCCGGGTCCGGGCCGCCGTCGAGCAGGCCGGACGCTCGGCCGACGACCTGGTGTACTCCAACGCCCTGGTGCTCTGCGTCGGCCGGGACGACGCCGAGGTGGCCCGTCGGGCCGCCGTGATCGGCCGCGACGTGGCCGAGCTCAAGGAGAACGGCCTGGCCGGCACCCCGGGCGAGGTGGTGGAGAAGCTCGGCCGGTACGCGGCGGTCGGCAGTGAGCGGGCCTACCTCCAGGTGCTCGACCTGAGTGACCTCGACCACCTGGAGCTGGTCGCCGCACAGGTGGCCCCGCAGCTCGGCTAGCGAGCCGGTTCGGAGTCGGTTCGGAGTCGGTTCGGCGCCTCATGGGTCGCCGTGCGTGCCGACTGCCGGGAAGCGGCCGCGGTCCGGGGCGTGAGCGCGGTGTCCTGGGCCGCAGCGACGTTGCCGCCGGTTCACTGACGGCCCGCCGGAGACCCCGGCGGGCCGTCGGAGCAGGTCCAGCGCCACGACTTCGTCCGTGTCGCCGATCCGGACGAAGTCGTGGGTCACCCGCGGATGTCGGTGGACTACCGGGAGACCGTCCGGCCGTCCTGGCTGCCGTTGTCGGTCGGGTACAGGTGCGCCCACGAGAGGGTGCACGAGAAGGTCCACCACGCGTTGTTGTACCCGGACTGGTACTTGTCGTTCCAGTTGAAGGAGTAGTAGTTGCCGCAGACGTCCTGGGCGGTGATGTAGAACTCCTCGTCGGTGTCACCGATGTTGACGTGCCAGCCGACGACGTTGTTGTTCGCGTAGACCTGGTACCACGAGCCGTGGCTGCTGCTGGCGCTGTCCGAGCCGCTGGAGGACGCGGACGCGGTGCCTGCCGCACCGAGCACCGTCGCGCCGGCGATGGTGAGCGCGACGAGGATCTTCTTCGCGTGCAAGGTTCTCTCCCTTGGTAGCTGGGGGTGGAGACGGAGCCCGTCGGCGTTTGCCCGCTCGCCCGGGTTCGGCCCGCCGGCGCTCATTCATCCGCACCGACGGCCCGTCCGAAAGCCCCGGCGCCGTACAGCGGACACCGGACGACAGACCCGGACGCCCGGGGGCTCCCCACGGTCGGCGCGGCGGCGCAGGCGAGGGCCCGGCCGGGGAGGCGATCACGAGTTTGCTCGTTCACACGCGCGCGACCACGTTCTTCCGGTACAACCTGACATGTCTGGACAGGCGTGGACGGGCAAGGCCCGTCCCACCTGTCACCGGGGGCAGACGGGAGGGCGTGATGGGCCAGGAGGACGAGGTTGCCGACTTCCTCGACCGCTTGAGACAACTGCGGGCCCTCGCCGGCAATCCGTCGTTCCGGACGATGTCCAGGACGTCGGGAATCGTGTCGCACTCCGCCCTGCACGAAGCGCTAGCCGGCCGGCGGTTACCCACCTGGCCCGTGGTGCGCGAGTTCGTCAAGGCCTGCGGCGGCGACGAGGCGGAGTGGCGCCGGGCCTGGGCCGCAGCGGCGAACCCGGCGAGAGGGCCCGGTCGCCTCCCGTCCGACGCCGCCCACGAGGCGGACCACCCGGTCGAGCAGCCCGCCGGACCCGCAGGACCCGCCGGACCCGCCGAGGCGCTCGGCGCGACCGGCTCGCCCCGGCCCGCGCCCGTGCCGGGACGGAGGTGGTTCGGGCGGCGCGGTGGGGTGGCGTCCCACGGAGCCGCCCTGCTGGCGGGCATCGTCATAGGCGCCGTCACCGGCTACGTCGTCGGCAGCCCCGCCTCCGCCCAGCGGGAGGTGACCGCAGCGCAGCAGTGCCAGGACGCGATCAGTGACGACGGCGTCCAGCAGCCGCTCGCGGCCCACGGTCAGCGGGCCCTGGACGCCGCCGACCCCGCACCGGCCGGCCAGTCACCGGGCGCACCGGCCTGGGTCGGCCGCCCCGGCGCGGAGGCTCACATCCTGACCGGCACGAGCGCCACGGTCCCGATCACCCAGAACGTGGCCGCGGGCGACGCACTCATCGTGTCGATCATGCTGACGTCCACCTGCCCGGCCCCACTGACCGTCACGGACAGCCGCGGCAGCCGCTACCAGCTGGTCGCGGACGTGTTCGACACCCGCCACCACCGCGTGGCCATCCTCGCCGCGTTCGACGTGGCCGCCCTCTCGACCGCCGACCACCTGGCGGTCACCTACGTCACCGCCAGTAAGTACCACGTGGTCGTCGACGAATACCGCGACATCCACTCCGTGGCCGCTCGTGCGACCGGCCTCGGGGAGTCCGGGGGCACCAGTTTCGGCATCACCGGCCCCACCTGCCGGGCGGGCCAGCTCCTCGTCGGCGCCGTGGGTTCGAACAGCGGCACCGGCCCGCTGTTCGAGCCCGGCTGGGCCGACCTGCCGACGGTGAAGTTGTCGTCCTACTGGCTGACGACCGGCTACCAGCTCGTGCGGACGCCGGGCCCCTGCTCCCTCTCCGGAGCCACGACCGCCCAGTGGGGCGCGGTTCTGGCCGTGCTGCAGTAGGACCGCTCCGACCCCCGAACCAGCTCACTGGCCGGGCCTCCGTCGAGGCCTCTCGCACCTGCCCTGACCACGGCTCTTTACTCGTTCTTGGTCATACGCCATGCTCGTGGCAGGGAACGCGAGTGGAAGCGGCGGGCGGAGGGTCGGTGACGGGGACACGAATACCGCGGGCGGCGGCGCCACGGGTGTCGCCGCCCCGTGGTGTCGAGGGTCGTGGTGTCGAGGGCCGCGCTGCCGATTGCCGGACGGGCGCGGATCGGATCGTCCGCGCCGGTGTGCACGAGCTGCGCGGCTCCGGGCCGGCCGTGCTGCGCTATCCCGCCGGTGACCTGTTGGTCGTCACCGGGCTGCCCGGCAGTGGGAAGAGCACCCTGATGCGCCGCAGTGTCCGCGCCCCGCTGGTGGATTCCCAGCTGGTCCGCGAGGAGTACGCGTCCCGGCTGCCCGGCCGCCTCCCGTACGCGCTGTACCGTCCGCTGGCCCGGCTCGCGCACTACCGGCGGCTGCGCCGGGCGGTGCTGGAGGGCGGGCCGCTGGCCGTGCACGACTGCGGCACGCTGCCCTTCGTCCGGTCCTGGCTGGTGCGGGCCGCCGCCCGGCAGGGGCGCCGGGTGCACCTGCTGCTGCTCGACGTGGACCCGCGGGAGGCCTGGGCGGGTCAGCAGCGGCGCGGCCGGTGGGTCTCGCGTTACGCCTTCGCCCGGCACCGGGGCGCGGCCGCCCGGCTGCGCGGGCTGCTGCTCGGGGCGGGGCGGCCGCCGGTCGGCTGTGCGTCGGCCGTGGTACTCGACCGGGGTGCCGCGCGCGCCCTGCGGGAGATCGACTTCTCGGCGTCGTAGTGTCGGGCGGGTCCGCGCCGGGCGCCGGTCGCCGGTGGACGGGCCCGAGGCGCGGCCGATGCCCCGTCATCTCCCCCCGCCCCCTCCCTGGTCATCTCCCCGTCAGGAGCGCTGATGCGCCGTACTGCCCGGGTGCGCTCGCGTGCCCCCCGCCTGTTCCCCTGCGCCGCCGCGCTGGTCGCCGCGGCCGGTCTGAGCCAGTTCGCCGCCCCGGCCCCGCACCGTACGGTGGCGGCTGTCTGCGACGGTACTGCCGCCGAGACCGCCGCCGATGCAGGTGTCGACCCCGCCGCCCGGAAGCCGGCGGGCAGTCAGGCGGGCCGGGACCCGAACGCCGTGAGCGCCGACCGGGCCCGGGCGATGCAGGCGGACCTGGAGCACCGGCTCGCCGCGCTCGGCCCCGCCCACGTCCCGCTGGCCGCCGAACCGACCACCATTCCGGTGTACGTCCACGTGATCCACTCCGGGGACGCCGGCCGGCTGGGCGAGGGTGCGGTGGCCGCCCAGATCGACCACCTCAACGCCTCCTACGGCGGCCAGGGCGAGGGCAACGCCCCCACTCAGTTCCACTTCGACCTGGCCGGCACCGACTACACCGACAACGCCGGCTGGTACTCCGGCATGACCCCCGGCTCCGCCGCCGAGCGGTCGATGAAGAGTGCCCTGCGCAAGGGCGGCGCGGGCACCCTCAACCTCTACACCGCCCACCTCGGCCAGTCCCTGCTCGGCTGGTCGACCTTCCCCGACGTCTACCGCTCGAACCCGGTCGACGACGGCGTGGTGGTCCTGGACGACTCGCTGCCCGGCGGCCCCGCCACCCACTACAACGAGGGCAACACCGCCACCCACGAGACCGGCCACTGGCTCGGCCTCTTCCACACCTTCCAGGGCGGCTGCCTGCCCCCGGGCGACTACGTGGACGACACCCCGCCCGAGCGCAGCGCCGCCTACGGCTGCCCCGAGGGCCGGCACACCTGCCCGGGCGGCGGGCTCGACCCGATCCACAACTTCATGGACTACAGCTACGACTCCTGCATGACCCAGTTCACCCCGGGGCAGGTCCAGCGGATGTCCAACTCATGGGCTGCCTACCGCAGTTGAACGGGAGTGGAGCGGCCGAGGTCGATCGAGCTCGGCCGCGGGCCGGAGCAGGAGGCCGGTCAGCAGCAGACGTGGAGGTAGAGGAGCGTCCGGCCGTCGGCGGCACGGAACTCGTACGCGTGGTGGTCCTCGGCGAGCGCCTCGAGCCAGGCGGCCGGACGCTCCTCGGGGGTCAGCAGCACCGGGACCAGTGCCTCCGGGAAGTCCTCGTGCCAGCCGTCCCAGCCGCCCAGCGTCATCTCGTCGGCGCCGGCCGCCAGCCGCTTGGCCAGCCGCCGGTCCAGCGGGCCGCGGGCCAGCCGCCAGTAGCAGCCCAGGGCGTCCTGGAAGCCGCCGGCCGCCACGGGGGTCAGGCGGTACGGTCCGGCGCTTCCGTCGGCGGGCGGCAGGGTGGCGGCGACCTCGGCGATGACCTCGGCGAAGCCGCCGGCGCGGCGGCGCGGTTTGCTCGGCATGGGGGCATTCTCGCGGGCGGTGCCGGTCGGCGGCACCCGAATTGAATGCGGAACGCCGGGTGCGGCGTGGCAACTACCGGGTGCATGCCCGATTTGATCTATGTTCGGACGATTGGTGCCGAGCAGGAGTGACCGAAGGAGCAACCGCATGAGTGCCCACACCCGGATCGTCGTCGGCGTCGACGGCTCGCCCGCCTCGGAGCAGGCGCTGCGCTGGGCGGTCGACTACGCCAAGGCCGTCGGCGGGACGGTCGACGCCGTCACCGCCTGGGAGTACCCCGCCTTCTACGGCTGGGGCGGGACGGCCGTCCCCACCGGGGAGTCCCTCAACCCCGAGGAGCTGGCCGGCCAGACCCTGGCCGAGAGCGTCGCCAAGGCCGTCGGCACGGACCCGGGGGTGCCGATCGCCGAGAGCGTGCTGCCCGGCAACGCGGCCGGCGCCCTGCTGCAGGCCGCCAAGGGCGCCGCGCTGCTGGTCGTCGGCAGCCGCGGACTCGGCGGCTTCTCCGGCGTGCTACTCGGCTCGGTCAGCCGCCACGTCACCGAGCACGCGCCCTGCCCCGTGGTCGTGGTGCGGGAAGGCCAGGTCGAGGCCCCGTAGTCGAGGCGCGTAGCGGCGAGGGGCCGGTGCCGCACCGGGCCGCCGCGCGGACCAGAATGGAGACATGCCAGAAGGTGACTCCATCTACCGCGTGGCGGCCCGGCTGCACGAGGCCCTCGCCGGTCAGCAGCTGACCAGCGCCGAGCTGCGGGTGCCCGCGCACGCCACCGCCGCGCTCGCCGGGCGCCGGGTCCTGGAGGTCCGCCCGCGCGGCAAGCACCTGCTCACCCGCATCGAAGGCGGGCTCACCCTGCACACCCACCTGCGGATGGACGGCCACTGGGAGGTCTACCGCCCCGGCGAGCGCTGGACCGGCGGCCCCGCCTTCCAGATCCGCGCCGTCCTCGGCACCGAGCACGGCACCGCCGTCGGCTACCGGCTGCCCGTCGTCGAACTGCTGCGCACCACTGACGAACGGCGGGCCGTCGGCCACCTCGGCCCCGACCTGCTCGGCCCGGACTGGGACCCGGTCGAGGCCGTCCGTCGCATCCTCGCCCGCCCCGCCCGGCCGCTCGTCGAAGCCCTGCTCGACCAGCGCAACCTGGCCGGGATCGGCAACGTGTACGCCAACGAACTGTGCTTCGTCGCCGGGGTCACCCCGTGGACCGAGGTCGGACAAGTGCCGCACCCCGACCGGCTGGTGGAGCGGGCCCGGCAGATGCTGGAGGTCAACAAGCTGCGCCCCGGCCACATCACCACCGGCGACACCCGGCCCGGCTACCGGCACTGGGTCTACGGCCGGGCGGGCCGCCCCTGCCCGCGCTGCGTCACGCCCGTGCTGACCGGACGCCAGGGCGAGGCCCCGCGGGACCGGGCGGTGTTCTGGTGCCCGTACTGCCAGCGCGGGCCGGCCCCGGCCGCCCCGGCCGCAACGTCCGCAACATCCGGCGCGCCCGCCACGTCCGCCAGGTCCGCTAGGTCCGTTCGACCAGGGCGGGGTGCCGCGGGTCGTCCACCCGTACGGTGAGGTCGGCGGCCTCGGTCGGCCCGGTCTCCGCCTCGTAGCGGGCGAAGGCGGGCAGCGTCCACTGCTCGTCCGCCGGAGTGCGGCGGGCCAGCGCGGCCGGGGTGAGCGCCAGGTGGACGCTCAGTTCGAGCGGCAGCCAGCGGCCGAGCAGCAGGGCGCCGTCCAGCAACAGCACGCCGCCGGGCGGGAGTTGGACGTACGGGGCGCGGGTCGAGCGGTCGGTGGCCGGGTCGCGCAGCGAGGGCAGCACCCGGCCGGTGCCGCCCGGCTCCAGCGGGTCCAGCACCTCGCGCAGCAGGGCGCCGTCGTCCAGCCAGAGATCGTGGAAGGCGTCCGCGTCCCGGTGGCCGTACTCCAGCCGGATCGAGGCCGGGCGAAGGAAGTCCGCCGCCGACACCCGCAGCGCCGGGCGGCCGCGCAGCCGCAGCGGCTCCACCAGGGCGTCGGCGAGCAGCCCGGGCCGGGCGGCCGCGGCGCCGTCCACGGCGACCCGCAGCCACCGCTCGCCGGCGCCGGGCAGCTCGCTGATCCGGTCGGCGAGCAGCTCGGCCAGCTTGTCGGGGGAGATCGGGTGTACCTGCACCAGCACATCCTGCCGCCCGGGGCGCTCCCGGCCCAGCGGTTTCAGGCCGGCGCTCTCAGGTCAGCGGTTCAGGCCCCCGCTCTCAGGTCAGCGGGAGCGCGTGCAGGACGTCGTCGTGCCCGGCGAAGAGGCGGGAGCCGTCGGCGGCGAGGTTCCAGACGTCCTTGCCCGGGCCGGAGTCGTGGAAGGTCCACCCCGGCGTGCCGGTCGCGGTGTAGATCGCCGCCACCCCGCCCGCCGCCGGACCGGGCACGTACAGCGTGCCGCCGACGACCAGCGGACGGCTGCGGTTGTCCAGCAGGAACGGCAGCTTGACGGACCAGAGAACCGCGCCGGTCCGTGTTTCGAGGCAGGTGACGACGCCGTCGTTGCGCAGCACGAAGACCCGGACGGTGTCCGGGACGGGCGGCAGGGCCCGCCAGGACTCCCCCCGGGCGGCGGTGTGGTTCCAGGCCGGCTTGCCGTCGGGGCCCAGCAGGTACACCCCGCCGTTGCTGTCGGGCACGAGGAAGCTCGTCCCGGAAGCGACGCACCAGCCGAAGTCCTGGGTGACGGCGGCGGTCGACACCTCCTCGCCGGTGGTGGCGTCCCGGACCACCAGCTCGAGGCGTTCGCCGGTCGACCGGACGCAGGCCAGCAGGTTCTTGTTGTAGGGGGCGGTGGCGGCGGCGGGCCGTTCCTGGTGGTCGACCGCGACGGACCAGAGCAGGGAGCGCCGGTCCAGTTGTACGGCGAAGATCCGGCTGCTCGGCGCCGAGCTGTCCGAGCGCGGCCAGCTCAACAGGCAGCCGTAGAGGACGCCGGCGCTCAGGCAGGTGAGCTGGACGTCACCGTCCAGCTCCTCGGGCAGCGCCAGACTCCAGTCGGCGGTCGGGTCGGTGAGGTGGTGGGCGTCCAGGTGGCCGCGGGAGGTGGCGGTGAGCAGGTAGTCGCGCCAGACCGCGATCTTTCCGGCGGGCAGTTCCAGGTCGCTCGGCCAGTCCTGGGGTGCCGGCGGGTCGAACACCAGCAGCCGTCCGGGACGACCGGTGCCCGGGTCGAGGGCCTGCCACCCCGCCTTGGAGAGGAAAGCCGGCCCCTGGGGCGCGGCGAGCAGCCGCTCCGGGGTCATCACCTGCGGGCCCCGGTAGGTCCACAGTGGCGTCGGCCCGGACAGCGCGGTCGGCTGCGGCCGGCTCGGCGACGGCGTCGGCGTCGACCCGTCGCCCTCCACCCGGCCCAGCGCCCACGCCGCCCCGCCGGCCGCCAGCACCCCGGCCCCGATCAGCAGCCCGCGCCGGCTCAGCCGGGGGCGGTCACCGTCCGGACCCCCACCGCCGAGCACGTCCCCGGGCACCGCGTCCGCACCGTCCGCCTCCCCGTCCCACTGCCAGGCGGCGTCCTGCACCGGCCCCTCGGGCGACTTCATCCGGTCCTCACTCCCACCCCCGGCGGCCACCGTGCCACCACCTGCCGGGGAGGATATCGAACGGTCCCCGAACCATCCCAAGCCGCGACCTCGGCCGCACTAGGCTGCGCCCGACACAACGAGTACCGGCCCGCCCAGGAGGCCCGAGGATGTCCACCGTGACGGCCGAGCAGTACGACGGCTGGACCGAGGAGCAGTGCGCCGACGTGGAGATCGTCGGCGGGGTGGTGGTCGCCCGTCCGAGCCGCTCGGCCCGCCACAACCGGATCGCGCGGTTGGTGGCGAACGCCCTGGACGACGCGGGCGGGGCCGACTGGAACGCCGACTGCGGCTTCGACCTGCGGCTGCGGGACGTGCCGCTCGACAACCGCTGCCCGGACGTGGTGGTCTACCGGGCCGACACGGTCGAGGAGATGCCGGCCAGGCCGGAGCACGTGCTGCTGGTGGTCGAGGTCGTCTCACCGGGCTCGGAGACCACCGACCGGCTGGTCAAGCCCGACCAGTACGCGAAGGCCGGAATTCCCTTCTACTGGCGGGTCGAGCAAGCGGCGGGCCGGGTGCCGGTCGTCCACACCTGTCCGCTGGACGAGGCGAGCCGGGTGTACCGGGCCGGGGAGGTGTTCACCGGACTGGTGAAGGCCGCGGTGCCGTTCCCGGTGGAGGTCGACCTCACCGATCTGCCGTAGCGCGTCACCCGCTCGGCGGAGCGGTTCGCTCGGCCGGGTGAGGGCGTCCGTGCCGGGGCGGGTGGGGCCGGTGGGCCGGCCGGGGCGGGCGGGGCTCGCCTTGACACGGTTCCGGGCCGGACGTAGCAAGGGAGCATGCGCGATCCGCGGCCGACCGGCGGGGACGCCGAGCCGGTCCGTGCGGCGGGCCCGGAGGCGGCGCACGCGCGGGACGAGCTGTTGGCGGAGGCCGTCCGGGAGGTGCTGGCGTCGACCGCGGCGTACGGGGCGATGGTGCACCTGCGCTCGCGGGACGGGCGGTCCCTGGTGCTGCGGACCCTCGCCGGGGTGCCGCTGTCGATCATGAGTCCGTTCCGCCGGGTCGCGGCGGCCGGGCCGCTGCCGGTCGCGGTCTGCTTCCGCACCGGGCGGACCGTCACGCTGTCCGACTCCGAGGACATCGTGCGGCGCTTCCCGCAGCTGGCCGTCGGGCTGCCGTACGACTTCGTCTCCGCCTGCGTGCCGGTGGGGCACGGCGGGGAGCGGTTCGGGGTGCTCAGCGTGCTGTGGCCCGCCTCGGACGACGGCGTGCCGGACGGGGACGGCGGGCGGCCGGAAGCGGTCGCCTCCCGGCTGGGCGCCGGGCTGGCCGGGGTGGCGGCGGCCGGGCAGCCGGTGGAGCCGGCCGGGGACGCCGCCGTGGTGGAGCTGTCGCCGCCGACGGCGGTGACCACCCGGGTCGGGCTGTTCGACTGGGACGTGGCCAGTGGCGCGCTCGCGGCGGACGTGCAGTTCCGGGAGATCTTCGGCCTCGCGCCCGGCGAGTTCGACGGCACGGTGCGCTGCCTGACCGGCCGGATCGCCCCCGGTGACGTGCCCGAGTTCCGGGCCGCCGCCCGCACCGCCCTGGAGCACGGCGAGGTGCTGGCGGCCCGGGTGCGGGTGCTCGGAGCGGCCGGCCGCCCGTACCCGGTGGAGCTGTGGGCCCGGGTGCCCGGGGCGATCTCCGACGGCGGGACCCACCTGGTCGGCGCCGTCCTGGACGTCCGTGCCCTGACCGCGGCGGCCGCCGCGGTCGAGCGGCTGCACGAGGGGCTGCTCTCGCTCGACCCGGACGGTCTGATCAGCTACGTCAACCGGGCCGCCGAGCCGCTGCTCGGGGCCGGTGCCGAGGAGCTGGTCGGCCACCACCCCTGGGAGGTGCTGCCCTGGCTCGCCGACCCCTTCTACGAGAACCGCTACCGCGCCGCCCTGCTCTCCCAGCAGCCCACCGCCTTCCTGGCCGTCCGCCCGCCGGACGGCTGGCTCGCCTTCTCGCTCTACCCCGACCCGCACGGCGTCACCGTCCGGATGGTCGCCGCCGAGGCCCCGCCGGGCGCGGCCGAGCCCCCGACCGCCCTGGCGCCGCCCGCGGCCACGGCCGGGGCGGGCACGGGCGGCGTCGGCGGCACCCACCACCTGCTCCAGCTGGCCAGCGCGCTCACCGAGGCCGTCACCGTGCGGGACGTCTGCCGGGCGGTGGCCGAGGAGATCCTGCCGGCCTTCGGCGGCCAGGAGCTCGCCATCTACGGGGTGCGCGAGCAGCGGCTGCACCTGGTCTCGCAGAGCGGCTACCCCGACGGCTTCCTGGACGGCTTCGAGGGCACCCCGCTGGACGCCCGGGTCCCCGGCGCGGAGGCGCTCAGCACCGGCACCCCGATCTTCTTCGAGTCGGTGCGCGAGCTCGCCGCCGCCTACCCGGGCCTGGCTCTGGACGAGATGGGCGCCTGGGCCTTCCTGCCGCTGATCGCCTCCGGCCGCCCGGTCGGCAGCTGCATCCTCGGCTTCGACCGGGCGCACCCCTTCACCGTCGAGGAGCGCGGACTGCTCACCGGCCTCGGCGGCTTCATCGCCCAGGCCCTGGAGCGGGCCCGGCTGTACGACGCCGAGTTCGCGCTGGCCCGCGGCCTGCAGCAGGCCCTGCTGCCGCACCGGCTCCCGCAGGTGCCCGGCATCCGCACCGCCGCCCGCTACCTGCCCGGTACCCAGGGCATGGAGATCGGCGGCGACTGGTACGACGCGATCGTCACCGGCGACGACCTCACCCTGGTGATCGGCGACGTCGAGGGCCACAGCGTCGGGGCAGCCGCCGCGATGGGCCAACTGCGCAGTGCGGTACGGGCGTTCGCCAGTGGCGGCGAGCCGCCCGGCGAGGTGCTGGCCCGCACCAACCGGCTGCTGCTGGACCTCGACCCGGGGCTGCTCGCCAGCTGCTGCCTGGTGCGCCTGACCCCCGCCGACGGCACCGTGCGGATCGGCCGGGCCGGCCACCTGCCGCCGGTGCTGCGGCACCCGGACGGACGGGCCGAGGCGCTGTACGTGCCGGGCGGGCCGCTGCTGGGCGTGGACGACGGGGCGGCGTACCCGGTCAGCGAGCTGCGGCTGCGGCCCGGGTCGCTGCTCGCCCTCTACACCGACGGGCTGGTGGAGGACCCGGCGCTGGCGATCGACCAGGGGGTGGACCGGCTGCGGGCGGCGCTGGCGCACGGGCGGGCGGGGGAGGCACTGGAGGAGCTCGCCGAGCGGCTGCTGCGCGAGGTCGGCTCGACCGGGCGGGTGGACGACGTGGCGCTGCTGCTCACGGCCTTCGGGACCGACGGCGGGGTGGGCGGCCCGGGCGGCGGGACGGACGGCGGGGTGGGCGTCGGCCCGGACGGTGGGACGGACGGCGCCGGAGCGGCGACTTTCGTCGGCCCGGGCTGCGACGAAGGGTGACCGCGGCCGGGGCGGCCGCCCGGTTAGCCTCGACGGGTGGAAGCAATCGCACGGGCCTGGTCGACAGCGGTACGGACGGCGCTCCCGGGGCCCTGGCGCCCCCGGCGAGTGGTCGGCGAGGCCGTGGCGGCCCTGCTGATGGGCGCGCTGGCGGCCCTGCTGGAGCTCGCCGCCGCCACCGACCTGGCGGTGCCCTTCGGGCTGGCCGTCGCCGCGCTGTGGCTGCTGCGGCGCGGCTTCCCGGCGACGGTGCTGGTGCTGACCGGGACCCTGGCGGGCTGGTCGCTCGGGCC
The DNA here is from genome assembly GCF_042786665.1 of Kitasatospora sp. NPDC059146. Taxonomy (NCBI): domain Bacteria; kingdom Bacillati; phylum Actinomycetota; class Actinomycetes; order Kitasatosporales; family Streptomycetaceae; genus Kitasatospora; species Kitasatospora sp. NPDC059146. The sequence continues at coordinate 47,377 of NZ_JBHZCY010000040.1, forward strand.
GTTCCCGCTGCTGGTGTGCGCGGGCTGGGTGGCCGGGGCGCGGATCGGCCGGGTGTGGCGACTGGTCGGCGCCTTCGTGCTGAGCTACCTGATGTTCTCCATGTTCGGGATGCTCAAGGACGGCGCCTCGTACTCACCCAAGCTGATCATCGGCTTGTCGCTCGGCATCTTCCTGGTCTTCGCGGGTCTGCCCGCCCTCTACAGCCGCTACCGGGCGCAGCGCCGCGCCCTGCTGGACGCGCTGCGCGAGCGCAACGACCAGCTGGTGCGCGAGCGGGCGATGGTGGTGCACCAGGCCCGGCTGCGGGAGCGGCACCGGATCGCCCAGGACATGCACGACAGCCTGGGCCACCAGCTGGCGCTGATCTCCGTGCACTCCGGCGCGCTGGAGGTGGACCGCACCCTCAGCGACCGGCAGCGGGAGGCGGTCGGGGTGCTGCGGCAGGCGGCGGTCGCGGCCATGCGCGAGCTGCGCGAGGTGGTCGGGGTGCTGCACGACGAGTCGACGGCGGTGCCGCCCGCGGTCGTCGGCGCCCCGGGCGCGGCGGGGTCGCGCGGCGGGGTCGACGGGATCGGGGGGTTGGTGGAGTCCTCCCGGGCGCCCGGGACGGTGGTGGAGCTCTGCGTCGAGGGGGAGCGGCGGCCGCTCGCGGCGGCGGTCGACCACGCGGCGTACCGGATCGTGCAGGAGGCGCTCACCAACGCGCACAAGCACGCCCCCGGCGCGCCGATCGCGGTCGCGCTGCGGTACGAGCCGGACGCGCTGGTGGTGGAGGTGACCAACCCCCGCGCGCCGGAGCTCGTGGGCGCGCGCTCCGGCGTGGGGCCAGTGGTGAGCGGCGGACAGGGGCTGACCGGCCTGCGGGAGCGCGCCCGGCTGGTCGGCGGCATGGTGCACGCGGGCCCGACGCCCGAGCCGGGCTTCCGGCTGGCCGCCGTCCTCCCCTACGAGGGGGCGGAGGCCGAGGGCGCCGCCGCCCTGACGGCCGAGGAGGAGTGGGCGGCCGGCGGGCTGCCGCCGGTGGACGGCGGGCAGGACGGCCGACGCCGCCCGGCGCTGGGCTGCGCGGCCGGGGTGGGGGCGGTGACGCTGATCGTGGCGGGCCTGGTGGCCTGGGGCGTGGTGGCCTTCGTCCGGGGCGCCAGCGACTCGACGGTGCGGCAGTCGGTCTACGACCAGATCCGGGTGGGCGACTCGCGGGGCGAGGTGCTGAAACAGCTCCCGCCCGGCAACGACTTCTTCACCTCCGACTTCCAGTCCGCCGGGCCGCCCCGGCCGGAGGACTCGCACTGCCGCTGGTACTCGCTGGCGAAGGAGGGCCAGGGCGACTCCTGGTCGGACGACCACGTGGCGCGGTTCTGCTTCAAGGGCGGGGTGCTGGTGGAGAAGGTGGAGTACACCTCCAAGGGCTGAGGTCGGCCGTCCGTCGTCGCGGCGCCCGGCCCCGGCCCGCTCTCCCCGGCCCCGGGCGGGAGGAGGGTGCGGCCGGGATGTGAGGATGGAGTTCCAGCCGCACCACCGTTCGAGGGGAATGACCAGCGTGATCCGAGTCCTCGTCGCCGACGACGAGCCGCTCATCCGGGCCGGGATCAGGATGATCCTGGGGTCGGCCGAGGACATCGAGGTGGTCGCGGAGGCCGCCGACGGCCGGCAGGCGCTGGAGCTGGCCCGGGCGCACCGGGTGGACGTCGTCCTGCTGGACATCCAGATGCCGGTGATGGACGGACTGACGGCGCTCGGGGAGCTCGGCAGGGTCGCGCCCGGCGCACGGGCGATCATCCTCACCACCTTCGGGGAGCGCGAGAACGTCCTGCGCGCCGTGACCGAGGGCGGCGCCGGGTTCCTGCTCAAGGACACCGCGCCGAACGAGCTGATCCAGGCCGTCCGGGCCGCGGCCGGCGGGAACGCCTTCCTCTCCCCGGCCGCCACCCGGCACATCGTGGACTCGCTGGCCGCCGGGCGCAGCGGCTCGGCGGCCGCCCGCGGCGCGCAGGCGCGGCGCCGGCTGGAGGTGCTCACCGGGCGCGAGCTGGAGGTGCTGGCGCTGCTCGGGGAGGGCCTGTCCAACGCGGACGCGGGGGCCCGGATCCACATGAGCGAGGCGACGGTGAAGACCTACGTCAGCCGGATCCTGGCCAAGTTGGGCTGTGAGAACCGGGTCCAGGCGGCGCTGCTGGCGCGGGACGCGGAGCTCGACGGCCGTAGCTGAGCGGGGTCGCGCGGTCGCGGTGGGTGTCGCCGGTGACGGATGCCACTCAATCGGTGGTCCGAATCGGGAACTCCGGATGGACTGGTGACGGTCCGTCATCTTCCGATTGCGGACGGTCGATGGTGTGCGGGAGTCCACGAACGGACAGATGTGAGCGCGGGCACGGAAATTGATCGTTCGATCTTTAAAATGCGGTCAAACCTGGTCGAACCGGGCGCCGTTTCTTGATCGATACCGCCGGTAACAGTCAACTGACCTGCGAGAACCAAGAATTGCTTGCTGAGCCCCGGATGTGCCCCTAGCTTTCTTGGCGGCGCAACGAGCGCCACCCGGGTTCACCCCGACGCACGGCCCGCCGACTGACCCCCGGCGCGAGGGCGGTGCCCGCCGACGAGACCGGCCCGAACGGGCCGTCGGCGAGTGGAGGTGGCCGGGGCGGCACGGCACGTCCGACACGTGGCCGGCCGCCCGACGAGCGAGGTGAGCGCAACCGACCGGCCCGTGTCCCGGGCCTGGTTCCGCCTGCCCGCCCGGGGCTTGCCGAGAGGACATTCATGACTTCCCGTCACGAGACCGCCGCTGCCACCGAGACCACCACCAGCAAGCGCAACCGCCTGCGGATGGCGGTCGTCGCGGGCGCCGCCGTCGCGGCCCTGCCGGTGGCCGGCCTCGTCACGGCCACCTCGGCCTCCGCCGCACCCTCCTCCACCTGGGACGCCGTCGCCCAGTGCGAGAGCGGCGGGAACTGGAGCATCAGCACCGGCAACGGCTTCAACGGCGGACTGCAGTTCACCCCCTCCACCTGGGCCGCGTACGGCGGAACCGCGTACGCCCCCCGGGCCGACCAGGCGACCAGGGCGCAGCAGATCGCCGTCGCCGAGAAGGTGCTCGCCTCGCAGGGGCCGGGGGCCTGGCCCGTGTGCTCCCAGAAGGCGGGCCTGAGCAAGGGCGGCGCCCCGGCCGCCGTCGACACCTCGGCGGGCTCGGGTGCCGCGGATCGGGCGACCCCCGCCAAGCCGGCCAAGCGGTCCGCGAAGGCGGCCCCCAAGGCCGCCCCGCAGGCGGCTCCGAAGGCGGCCGCCCCGAAGGCGCAGCCGCACGCCGCGCAGGCCCCGCAGGGCCGCCCGTCGGCCAAGCCGGCGCAGTCCGCTCCGGCGGCGGCGAAGAACACCACCGGTGGCGAGTACACCGTCCGCAGCGGTGACACGCTGAGCGACATCGCCGCCAAGTTCGGCGTCGACACCGACGGCCTGTACGGCAGGAACGCCCGCACCATCGGCGCCGACCCGGACCTGATCTTCCCCGGGCAGACGCTGACCGTCTGACGCCCTACCACGCTGCGACGCGATCCGGCGGCCACCCCTGCGCGGGGTGGCCGCCCGGCGCGTTCGGGGTCCTGGCGCATCGGGTTCGCTGGAGCCCTGCACCAGTAAGGTCGTCTGATGGTCCGACTGATCAGTGACAGCGAGCTCAGCGCCTCCTCCGTGGTGGCCAACAGCACCATGAACCGCGGGCGCGGGCTGCGCGGTGTCAACAGCTACACCCGCGAGCTGGGCTTCGACCCCGCCGCCTGGCTCCGGGAGTACGGCGGCGCCGCGCCCGGCTGGCTGGATCTGTGCAGCGGGGAGGGGCGGGCGCTGGTCGAGGCGGCCCGGGTGCTGCCCGCCGGCGCCGAGCTGACGGGGGTGGACCTGGTCGGGCCGCTGGTCCCACCGCCCGTCCCGGCGGCCGGGGCACGGCTGCGCCTGGTGACGGCGGCGCTCGCGGACTGGGCGCCCGAGCGGTCGTACCAGCTGATCACCTGTGTGCACGGCTTGCACTACCTCGGCGACCAGCTCGGCGCGATCGCCCGCGCCGCCTCCTGGCTGGCCCCGGACGGCCGCTTCGCCGCCCACTTCGACCCGGAGTCGGTGCGCCGCCCCGACGGCTCCGGCGCGGGCCGGGCGGTGCTCGCCGCGCTGCGGGCGGCCGGGTTCGAGTACCGCGCGCGCCGTCACCTGCTGCTCCTGGACGGCGGACGGCCGGTCGCGCTGCCCTTCGGTTACGCGGGCGCCGACCCGTCGGCCGGGCCGAACTGGACCGGGCAGCCGGCGGTCGGGTCGTACTACCACTCGCTGGTCGCGCCACGGGGGCGCGTGGAGTTGTAGTTGAAGATTGAACGCAACGTCCGAATACCGCCGGAGACGTCAAGGGATCCGGATCAGGATCGACTCACACACCGAGAGCGGAACGCCGGCCGGCAGACGGCCGGGACGCGATCGGACCACGGTGCACGAGGAGACCCGAAGACATGACGATGAACGGTGCTGCGGCGCTCGACGGCAAGGTGGCCCTGGTGACCGGCGGCAGCCGGGGGATCGGGGCCGCGGTCGCGCTGCGGCTGGCCGAGGACGGCGCCCACGTGGCGCTGACCTACCAGGGCTCGGCCGGGCGGGCCGAGGAGGTGGTCGCCAAGATCACCGCGATGGGGCGGACCGGCTGGGCCGTGCGCGCCGACAGCGCCGACCCGGCGGCGGTGCGCGCTGCGGTGGCCTCGGTCGCCGAGCGGTTCGGACGGCTGGACATCCTGGTGAACAACGCCGGCGTGGGCGCCGGCGGGCCGATCGAGGAGGTCGGGCTGGAGGAGCTCGACCGGGTGCTGGAGGTGAACGTCCGGGCGCCGTACCTGTACGCCCAGGCGGCCGTCGAGCACCTGGCCGAGGGCGGGCGGATCGTCGCCATCGGCAGCTGCGTCGCCCAGCGCGTCGTCTTCCCCGGCGCCGCGCTCTACGCGACCAGCAAGGCCGCGCTGATCGGCCTGACCAAGGCGCTGGCCAGGGAGCTCGGCCCGCGCGGGATCACCGCCAACCTGGTCCACCCGGGCCCGATCGACACCGACATGAACCCGGCCGACGGCGACTCCGCCGACTTCCAGCGCGGCTTCGTCGCCCTCGGCCGCTACGGCACGGTGGCCGAGGTCGCGGGCGCCGTCTCCTACCTGGTGGGTGAGGACGGCCGCTACGTCACCGGTGCGGAACTGTCGGTGGACGGCGGCTTCGCCGCCTGACCTCCCGTTCGGCGGGGCGGCGGTGTCGTGCCGGGCGGTCGTCGGCGACCGCGCGTTCGATCGCCCGGCCCGACCCGTGCGCCGCCCGACCGCGAGGTGTGCCAAGACCGCGGCGGACGCGC
>NZ_JBHZCY010000040.1:52764-65964 GCF_042786665.1 Kitasatospora sp. NPDC059146
CCGGCCCGGCCCGGGGGGGGCAGGGGGGGGGGGCGGGGGGGTGCGCCCCGGGCCCGCCGGTGGGGGGGGGGGGGGGGGGGGGGCGGGGGGGGGGGGGGCGCCCGGGTTACCGCGCCCCCGCCACGACCCGTGCGCCCCCCGACCGAGAGGTGTGCCATGACCGCGGCGGACGATCCGGCCGATCCGGTGGACCCGGCCGACCCGGTGGACCCGATCGGGCTGCTCGCCCGGGCCCTGGCCCAGACCGCCGGGCTGATCGACGGCACCGGCGTCGAACTGGCCGGCCACCCGACCCCCTGCCGCTCCTGGGACGTCGGCGACCTGATCAGCCATCTCCTGCACGACCTGGCGCAGTTCACCCTCCGGGCCGAGGGCGGGCAGCCGGACTGGAGCCGGCCCTTCGACCGGGTCGAGGAGGACTGGCTGCACGCCTTCGAGGCCGGGGCCGAGCGGCTGGTCGAGGCCTGGCGCGCCGCCGGGGACCTCACCGGCACGGTCGACCTCCCCGGCGGTGCCACCCTGCCGGCCCGCTTCCCGGTCGACCAGCAGACCACCGAATTCGCCGTCCACGCCTGGGACCTGGCCCACGCCACCGGCCAGTCCACCGAGGGCCTGGACCACGAGGTGGCCCGGGCGGCACTCGACTGGGCGCACGGCGCCCTCAAACCCGAGTACCGCGGCGACGAGGCCGACCACCACGCCTTCGCCCCCGAAGTCCCCGCCCCGCCGGACGCCCCGGCGTACGACCGGCTCGCCGCCTTCTTCGGCCGTGACCCCGCGGCGGGCGCCGGCGCATAGGGCCCACCGCGGCGATCCGCAGACGGCCGGTGGGTCAGTGCACCCGGCCGGTGGCCGCGGCGCGTTTGATGGCCTCGCGGATGCGGGGGTAGCTGCCGCAGCGGCAGATGTTCTGGATCTGGTCGATGTCGGCGTCCGTCGGGTCGGGGGTGCGGCGCAGCAGGGCGACGGCGGTCATGATCTGGCCGGGCTGGCAGAAGCCGCACTGGGCGACGTCGCAGTCGATCCAGGCCTCCTGGACGGGGTGGAGGGTGTCGCCGTCGGCGAGGCCCTCGATGGTGGTGACGGTGCGGCCGTCGCACTCCTTGACCGGGCGGGTGCAGGGCTGGAACTCCTGGCCGTCCAGGTGGCTGGTGCAGGCGCGGCAGACGCCCACGCCGCAGCCGTACTTGGGGCCGGTGACGCCGAGCTTGTCGCGCAGGACCCAGAGCAGCGGCATGTCGTCCGGGGCGTCGACGCTGACGGGCCGCCCGTTGAGGACGAAGGTGTGGGTGGGCATGGGGGGCGACGTCCTCAGAAGTTGATCGGGAAGGAGCGCGGGCTGGTGCCGGTGGCGCGGGCGTAGGCGTTGGCGACGGCGGCGGAGGCGGCGGGGACGCCCAACTCGCCTGCCCCGCCCGGGGATCCGCTGGGCGGCATCAGGTGGATCTCGACGGTCGGCGGGGTGTTGCGCTGCCGGGCGTAGTGGAAGTCGGCGTAACTCCCCTCCCGGAAGGCGCCGTTGTCGAGGTGGTTGCCGGCCTGCAGGACGACGGAGATGCCGTCGATCAGTGCGCCGGTCAACTGGGCCTCCAGGCCTCGGGGGTTGATGACCTGGCCGACGTCGGCGGCGATGACGGCCTTGGTGACCCGGGGGTTGGCGCGGTCGGTGGCGTCGAGTTCGACCAGGTAGGCGGCCCGGCCGCCGTTCTCGTCGTGGTAGCCGACGCCCTGGGCCTGGCCCTCGGGCATCGGGCGGCCCCAGTCGCCGGCCTTGGCGAGGGTGTCCAGGAGGGCCCGGCCGGCGGCGTCGCGCACCCGGGCGCGGCGGAAGGCGACCTCGTCCTGGCCCATCCGGCGGGCGAGTTCGTCCATCATGATCTCGTCGGCGACCCGGACCATGCCGGAGTAGACGGAGCGCCAGCTGCCGGTGTGCACCGGGAGCGGGAGTTCGGCGAGCAGCTGGGTGGGGATGCCGACGTTGTACGGGTTCTTCTCGGTGAGCAGGAAGAAGGCCTGGGCGAGGCTGATCCCGGCGACGGAGAGGTTGAACCCGGCGCCGGTGAGGGCCTCGCCGAGGCCGTGCGAGAGGTCGGTGCGCACGGTGGCGGCGCGGTGCTCCCAGCTGAGCACCTGGCCGAGGCCGTAGGTGGCGCGGATGCGGTGGTGGCTGGCGGGGCGCATCCGGCCGTGCCGCATGTCGTCGTTGCGGGTCCACATCAGTTTGACCGGTCGGCCGGCGGCCTTGGAGATCTGGGCGGCCTCCAGGGCGGCGTCGAAGAACAGCCGGCGTCCGAAGGAGCCGCCGCCGCGGACGACGTGGACGGTGACGGCGTTCTGCGGCAGGCCGAGTTCGGCGGCGATGGTCTGCTGGGCGATGATCGGGCTCTGGGCGGCGAACCAGAGTTCGGCGCGGCCGGGCCGGACGTCGGCGACGGCGGTGAGTACCTCCATCGGCGCGTGGTTGACGAAGGCGAAGTCGAACTCGCCGTCCAGGTACGGGGTGAGCAGCGGCGGCAGCAGGAACGGCGCGTGCGCGGCGCGCAGTCCGGCCCGGACGTCCTCGGTGGAGAGGCCGGCGGCCGGGCCGGGGTTCCAGGTGGTGCGCAGTGCGTCGCGGGCCTTGAGGGCCTGGTCGAAGGTCTCGGCGAGGACGGCGACGCCGGTGGGGATCGGCACCACGGCGAGGACCCCGGGCATGGCGCGGGCGACCGAGGCGTCCAGGGACTTGAGGGTGCCGTTGACGGTGGTCGGGCGGGCGACCACGGTGGGTGCGGCGCCCGGGATCCGGAGGTCCCCGGCGTACTGGACGCGGCCGGTGACGATGTCGCGGGCGTCGATGCGGCCGGTGGGCCGGCCGACCAGGCGGCGCTGGTCGGCCGGCTTGGGGGTGGCGGGGACGGCGGGGACGACCACGGTGGCGGCGTCGGCGGCGAGTTCCCCGAAGCGCAGGCGTCGGCCGTCGGGGGCGAGGACGGCGGAGCCGGCGGTGCGCAGGGCGGTCGCGGGAACCTTCCAGCGGTTCGCGGCGGCGGTGACCAGCCGGGCGCGGGCGGCGGCGGCCGCGGCGCGCACCGGCTCGTACAGCGAGCGCACCGAGTTGGAGCCGCCGGTGAGCTGGTAGAAGAGCAGTTCGGGGCGGCCGTCGGAGAGCGGTACGTCCACGTCGGTGAGTTCGGCGTCGAGTTCCTCGGCGACCAGCATGGCGATCGCGGTGGTGAGGCCCTGGCCGACCTCCAGTCGGGGCAGGTGCAGCGCGGCACGCCCGGCGGGGGTGATTTCGAGCACCAGCAGGTGGGAGGTGGGCAGGCCGGCGAGGATCATCGCGTCGCCGAGGTCGAGGACGTCGGGGATGCCGGGCAGGCCGAGCAGTTGCGGGGGCGCGGAGGCGTCGCGGGTGGCCGCGGCGGCGCGTTCGGCGGCCCGGGCGGTGGCGGGCGCGGCGGCGTCGAGGCCGAGCCGGGCGGCGACGGTGAGGGTGGGGGCGGCCAGCAGGTAGGTGAGGAAGCGGCGGCGGCCGGCGGGCTCGGCGCGGTCCGCGGGACCGGTGGGAGCGGCGGGGTCCTCGTCCGGGCCCTCGCGGCCGGCGAAGCCCGAGCGGGCGGTGGAGGTGCTGATGGGAGGGGCCCTTCGAGCCGGAGCGGGCGCCGGATCGGGCGGGCACGGACGGCCCCGGCCCCGGTGCCGGATCGCGGACGCCGTTGAGCATAGGAGGGCGTTACTGACGGGTCAACACGGCCAATCTTGGCCCTCCGGCCGGGGGGTGGAGGTGTCCGGTCCGCTTCGGCCGGCGGAGTCGGAGCGGGTACGGAGGGGGCTTCGCCCGGGCGGGCGGGGCCTCGGAGCGGCCGCGCGGAGTGCTGCCGGACGATCAACAGGGCGCTGTCGTACGGGAGTTCACGGCTCGTCCGACGGTGCGGCGGGGCCCCGGAAGTGGACCGGGAAAATTCAAGATCAATGGACCTGTCGGCCGGTCCACTTCTTCCCTAGGCTGGGCCTCGCCCGACCGCCTGGATCCGACAGGAGAGAAGTGCCGAACCAGAGCGCCGCCCGGCTCGCCCTGCTGCCCCCCGCCGGCCCCCAACGCACGCTCGCCGCAGCCCAGTTGGCGAGCGCGGTGGGCGACGGCGCCTACTACACCTGCTCCGCGCTCTACTTCACCCGCGTCATCGGGATGTCGCCGACCGCCCTCGGCTTCGGACTCGCCGTCGCCTGGGCGCTCGGCTCGCTGGCGGGCGTCCCGCTCGGCGCCCTCGCCGACCGTCGCGGCCCGCGCCGCACCGCCGTGGCCCTCGCGCTCGCCACGGCCGGCGTGGTCGCCGTCCTCCTGGTCGTCCGCTCCTACCCGCTGTTCCTGCTCGCCGTCTGCCTCTACGCCACCGCGCAGTCCGGCCTCACCGCGGCCCGGCAGGCCCTGGTCGCCGGCCTGGTGCCGACCGCCGAGCGCACCGGACTGCTCGCCCACCTCCAGTCAACCCTCAACGGAGGACTGGCCGTTGGCGCCGCCATCGGCGGCATCGCGCTCACCGTCGGCACCCGGGAGGCCTACTTCGGCGCCTTCACCGTCACCGCCCTCGGCTTCCTGGCCGGTGCGCTGGTCCTGCGCCGGCTGCCCGAGGCCCCGCCCGCACCGGCCGACCCGGCCGCCGGACCACGACTGGCCGTGCTGCGGGACCGCCGCTACGCCGCCGTCACCCTGGTCAACACCGTGCTGCTGCTGCGGATGCCGATGCTCAGCCTGATCCTGCCGCTGTGGATCGCCCAGCGCGCCCCCGGCCTCGGCTGGCTCGGCTCGGCGCTGTTCGTGCTCAACACCCTGGCCGTGCTGGCCTTCCAGGTCCGGGCGGCCCGCGACGTCAGCGGACTGGACTCGGCCGTCCGGGCCGTGCGGTCGTCCGGGGTGCTGCTGCTCGCCTCCTGCGCGGTCTGCGGACTGTCCGTGCTGTCCGTCCCGGCGTGGGGGTTCGCCGCCCTGCTGGTGGTCGCGGCCGTGCTGCAGGTGGCGGGCGAGATGCGGCAGTCGGCCGGTTCCTGGCAGCTCGGCTTCGACCTCGCGCCGCCGGAGCGGATCGGCCAGTACCAGGGCTTCTTCGGCACCGGCGTCGCCGTCGCCCGCACCCTGGGGCCGCTGCTGCTCACCACGCTGCTGCTGGACGGCGGGCTCACGGGCTGGCTGGTACTGGGCGGGGTGTTCCTCGCCGCCGGGTACGCGATGGGCCCGGTGGCCCGCTGGGCGGCGCGCGACCGCGACTACCTGCCGCCGGCCCCCGCGCCGTCCTCCTCGGCCGTCGGGGCCACCGCCGCCGAGGCGCCGTAGAGATCGTCGTCGCCGCCGTACGGCGCCGCGCGCCCGGCCCTGGAGGCCGGCCGCTCGGAGCGGTCGGCGAACAGGTCGTCCGGCGCGTCCTCCAGCAGGTCGTCCGGCGTCTCCTCCACCAGGCCGTCCGACCGGACCGGCCGGCCGTCCCGCCGCTCGTTCCCGGTCATCGCACGCTCCAACCGCCGCTGCTGCTGTTCCGGATACGGCCGATGCTACTCCGCGGGCCCGCCGCGCAGCCCCGCGCGGGCCCCGCGCAGCGGGCCCCGGAAACCGCTGGCCCCCGCCCGCCGCCCGCTGGCATGCTGGCCGCGTGGACAGACCCCAGATCTGGCTCGACCTCGCCCCTGAGCTGCACCTCTTCGTCTCCGCGCCCCGGCGGGCCGGCCGCACCGCGCTGCGCACCGACGGCACCTCCAGCCTCGGCCACCTGGTCGAGTCGCTGGGCGTGCCGCTCACCGAGGTCGGCGCCCTGCTGGTGGACGGCCGCCCGGTGCCCGGCTCGTACGTCCCGGCCGACGCCGAGCAGGTCAGCGTCGCCGCCGTCGCCCGGCCGCAGCCCTCGCCCGCCCCGCCGCGCTTCCTGCTGGACGTCCACCTCGGCACCCTCACCCGCCGGCTGCGCCTGCTCGGCATCGACGCCGCCTACGAGAACCCCGACATCGGCGACGCCGCGCTGGCCGCCCGCTCCGCCGCCGAACAGCGCGTCATGCTCTCGCGCGACCGCGGCCTGCTGCGCCGCCGCGAACTGTGGGCCGGCGCGTACGTCTACAGCCACCGCCCCGCCGAGCAGCTGCGCGACGTGCTCTCCCGCTTCGCCCCGCCGCTCGCCCCCTGGAGCCGGTGCACCACCTGCAACGGCACGCTGCGCACGGTGAGCAAGACGACGGTGCGCGAACAGCTGCACGACGGCACCGAGCGCTCGTACGACGCCTTCGCCCAGTGCGCGGACTGCGGCCAGGCCTACTGGCGCGGGGCCCACCACGCCCGGCTGGAGGCCATCGTCACCGACGCGGTGCGCGAGTTCGGGGGAGTCTCGGGGTAGCGGAGCCGGGCTCCTCGGGGTTCTCTCGGGGTCGGATACGGACCGCTGCGGATGGTGGGCCGTCCGGCGGGCATGGTCTGATCGGCGACGGGGGACGAGCCCAGGAACTCCTTCGTACGAGAGAGGCCGGGTCGTCGGATGAACGATCAGCCAGTGCACCAGCCCGCACCGCACCACTCCTCCTCACCCGAGCACCAACCCTTCGAGAGCGCCGAGCCCGCCACCGCCCCGGTGGTGACCGCGCCCGACGGCGCCGTGGTCCGCCCGCTGCTGGTCCTGGACGGGCTCGGCAGCCTCGCGGTCTTCGAACTCGCCCCCGGGCAGGTCACCCACGCCGTGTCGCACGCCACCGTGCAGGAGCTGTGGCAGGTCACCGCCGGCCGCGGCGAGCTGTGGCGGCGCCAGGACGGCCGGGAGGAGGTCCACCGGCTCGCCCCGGGGGCGGCCGTCTCGATCCCGCTGGGCACCGCCTTCCAGTTCCGGGCCGACCAGGACGCCGACGGGCCGCTGCGCATCACCGCCGTCACCATGCCGCCCTGGCCGGACACGGACTCCGAGGCGCGCCCGGAGGAAGGCCCCTGGAAGGCGACCGTCCGATGAGCCGGGGCAGGACGGCCCACCGGCGGTTACGCCGCACCGCCGCGGCCGCCGTCGCCGCGCTCACCCTGTTCGGCCTGGGCGCGGCCCCGGCCGTCGCGGACACCGGCACCGCCGCACCCCACCTCCAGTCACGCTACGTGGCCATGCCCGACGGCGTCCGCCTCGCCGTCGACGTCTACCTGCCGAACGGCACCGAACCCGGGGCCGAGCTGCCCACCGTCCTGGTCACCCAGCGCTACTGGCGCGCCCACGTCCTGGCCGGCCGGTCGGGCGGCACCAGCGGCGAGGCCGAGGCCTGGAACGCCAAGGGCTACGCCTACGTCGTCGCCGACCTGCGCGGCACCGGCGCCTCCTTCGGCACCCTGACCTCCGAACTCGGCACCGACCTGGTCGCCGACAGCGGCCCGCTCAGCGACTGGATCGCCGCCCAGCCCTGGTCCAACGGCCGGGTCGGCACCACCGGCGTCTCCTACGGCGGCGACACCGCGATGCTCGCCACCGCCCTCGGCAACCACCACATCACCGCCGCCGCACCGATCTCCTACGACTTCGACCCCTACGAGGACCTGGTCCGCCCCGGCGGGCTGCTGATCGAGCCCCGGCTCGCCCCGTACGCGCTGCTGCTGCGCATCCTGGACCAGGCCGGCGGCACCACCTGCGAGACCAGTGCGCAGACCCGGCAGCTCTGCGCCCAGGTCGGCCTCACCGGCCTGACCCCCCGTCCGGTCGACGGCCCGGACGGACCCGCCCTGATGGCCGCCGCGCGCGCCGAGCACGCGAACAACGCCAACCTGGTCGACATGGCGCAGCAGGGCGTCCACCGCGACTACCGCAACGGCCCGCAGAGCTGGACGGTGGGCAGCGTCGGCGAGCAGACCGACGCCGTCGAGGACGGCGGCGTCCCGGTGCTGACCCGGGCCGGCTGGCTGGACGCGGGGACGGCCAACGGCGTGCTGTCCCAGTTCAGCGGCCTGTCCAACACCCAGGACGACTGGATCGGCCCCTGGAACCACGGCGCCGGCTGGCTCGCCGACCCGTTCCGGCCCGCCCGGCCGCTCACCCCGGCCGAGCACGAGCAGAACGACCAGCGGGTGGTCGACTTCTTCGACCGCTACGTGCGCGACGGCGCCCGCCCCGACGGCAGGCGGCAGGTGCACTACTACACCTTCAACGAGGACGTCTGGCGCACCACCAGCCGCTGGCCGGTGCCCGGGACCCGCACCCGGCCCTTCCGGCTCGGCGCGGGCAACACCCTCACCGAGGGGCGGACCGGGAGCGGCCCGGCCGGCTCCGACCTGCTGAGCCTGGACCCGACCGCCGGCACCGGCCCGCTCGACCGCTGGAACACCAACCTCAGCGGCAGCAAGGTGAGTTACCCCGACCGGGCGGCCGTGGACGGCAAGCTGCTCAGCTACACCACCGCGCCGCTGACCGAGCCCGCCCGGGTCACCGGCAACGGCAGGGTCACCCTCGACGTCACCGGCCTGGCCGGCTCGGCGGACGGCGCCCTGCACGTCTACCTGGAGGACGTCGCCCCGGACGGCCGGGCCACCTATCTGACGGAGGGCCAACTCGCGCTCGCCGACCGGGCGGTGGCCGACTCCGGCGACAACCCCGACTGGCGCCGGCTGCGCACGCCCCGCAGCTACGCGGCCACCGACGCCACGCCCTTCCCGCAGGGGCGGGCGCAGCGGGTGGTGATCGACCTCCAGCCGGTCTCGGTGCTCTTCCGGGCCGGCGACCGGATCCGGCTCACCGTGGCCGCCGCCAACCCCGACTCCTTCCAGCTGCTCCCGGCCGACGGCCGCGCGCAGTACCGGATCGGCTACGGCGGGCACGGCGGCGAGTCCGGTTCGGTGCTGGAACTCCCGCTGGTGCAGCGGTAGTTACCTGCCCGCCAGGCCGAGGGTCCAGATGTGGGAGCTGTAGCTGCCCATCCGGGTCGGGTGGCGCTCGACCAGGGTCGCGGTCAGGCCCTCGGGGCCGCGGTGCAGTGAACCGGTGAAGCGGTGCCGGTCGGCGGGGTCGAGCGGGAGCAGTTCGGCGAGCACCGCGTCGTCCAGCTCCCGCCCGACGGCACGCAGCACTCCCGCGTCCAGCACCAGCAGGGTGCCGTCGGGCAGCACCAGCGGCTCGGGGGCCAGGGCGTCGTTCAGCAGCGGGCCGGGCTCGACCACCCCGCCGGGCAGCAGTCGCACCACCCGGCTGCCGGTGGGGTGGCGGCGGTCGGTCTCCACCACCCGCAGGCCGGTGCCGGCCGGTCCGGCCACGCCGACCACGTAGTGGCCGAAGCTGCGCCAGGAGTCGACCACGGCGCCGTCCCGGTCGTGGGCCCTGGTGTCGAAGTGGCCGTAGCCCTCCAGCCCCAGGACGAAGCGCCCGTCGCCGAGCGCCGCACCGCGTTCCCCGCGCAGCTCGGCGACCGGCGTGCCGTCGGCGAGGTCCAGCAGCAGGGCCGGGCCGAGGTGGCCCCAGGCGGTGTAGTCGAAGGAGGTGGTGGTGACCAGCACCCGGTCGGCGGACAGGTGCGCCGCGTTCGGCCGGCCCGGGCAGGGGCGGCGCCAGCGGACCTCGCCGTCGGCGTCGACCCAGCTGAGCTCGCCGTCCCCGCCGTGCAGCGTCCAGCCCTCGCGCCGCGCCAGCGGCCCCGCCGGGCGCCCCTGCGGACGGCCGCCGGGCTCGCGGCGGTGGTTCATGACCGTGACCTGCCAGCTCCCCATGGTGCGGATGCTATCGGCCGGGCCCGAACGACGGGTGTCGTTTCGGTGGCCGCTCACGGCGCCCTGACGGCGGACAATCTCCCCAGGACCAGTGGAGGAGGCGAGAGTGGAGCCCGTGGAGCCCGTGGAGCCGGCGGAGTTCGAGGTGATGGTCGAGATCCCGCAGGGATCGCGCAACAAGTACGTGATGGACTTCGACGCGGGCCGGATCAGGCTGGACCGCACCCTCTTCACCGCCACCCGCTACCCCGCCGACTACGGGTACGTCGAACGCACCCTCGGCGGCGACGGGGAGCCGCTGGACGCGCTCGTCCTCGGCGGCGAACCCGCCGTCCCCGGCTGCGTGCTCACCTGCCGGGCGGTCGGGATGTGGGTGATGCGCGACGAGCGCGGACCCGACCAGAAGGTCCTCTGCGTCCCGGCCCGCGACCCCCGCTACGCCGACCTGCGGGACATCGGCGACCTGCGCGAGTTCGACCGGCTGGAGATCACCCACTTCTTCCAGGTCTACAAGGACCTGGAGCGCGGCACGTCGGTCGAGGGCTCGCACTGGGCGGGCCGGGACGCCGCCTACGCCGAGATCGCCGAATCGCGCGCCCGGGCGGCGGGCACCCGCTTCGCCCGCCCGGCCTGAGCCCGTCCGGCCTGAGCCCGTCCAGCTGAGCCCGGGCCCACGGCAGGGCCCGGGCCCAGCGGTTCGTCGGCTCAGAGCCGCGCGCTGCTCAGGATCGCGCGCACCTGGGCGGCGATGGCGGCCTCGTTGTGCTCGAACTCCGGTGAGGTGACGCGGTCCTGCCGGTCCGGGAGGCCGGTGAGGACCGGGGTGTGGAGGTGGCCGCCGGGCAGCGCGGGGTCGAGGTCGAGGCGCAGGCGGTTGGAGCGGTAGGCGACCTCGTTGGAGAGGTAGCCCCCGCCGCCCCCGGCGACGGCGCGGGAGCCGGGGGTCGGGCCGTCGGGGCGGTCGACCGGGGCGGTGGCGCCCGCGGGGATCTCGGTGACGGGGGTGTTGAGCAGCACGGGGTAGGGCTGCTGGACGGCCGTCATGGCGTCGGTGGGCAGGGTGGTGCGGATGAACTCCGGGCCGTCGGCGAGGCCCGGGGCGTCCACCGGGTGCTGCCGGGTGCCGCCGGAGAGCGCGGCGGCGTTGTCGGTGTACGGGTCGGCGGAGCGGGCGCGGCCGGCCCAGGCCTCCAGGGTGAACTTGCCCGGGTAGCCCTGGCTGATGCTGGTGATCAGGTCGGCGGACTGCGGGCCGCCGGGCTCCAGGTGGGGGCCGAAGGCGCGTTCCACGATGCCCTGGTCGAAGTCGCGGTAGCGCACCGGCAGGACGACGGCCCGCACCTCGGCGGTGCTGCCGTCGGCGAGGGTGATCCGCTGCCCGTGCAGTTGCAGCACGGCCGCGCCGGAGGGGTTGGCGCGGCGCGCTTCGGTGTCCAGGCCGTACGGGTCGAAGCCGCTGACGAAGATCCGTCGGACGCCGGGGTCGGGTTCGTCGGCGAAGCCGTCGTCGAGGCCGCGCGAGGCGTCCTCGAAGCGGGCCCGCAGTCCGGCGTGGTCGACGTCGAACCGGGGCTGCCACTGGGCGAGTTGCACGGTCATGGCGAGTCGCGCCCAGTACAGCGGGCGGTCGTCGAGGGCGGGCAGTTCGCCGCCGGGCCGGCGCCCCTGGGCGCGGTCGAGGCCGGCCTGCCAGAGCTTGCGGCCCCAGCTGTCGACCACCCGCTGGGCGCGGTGGGCGGTGCGGGCGGCGCAGAGGGCGGCGGGGAAGCCGTGGAGCAGGTCGGCGAGGCCGGAGCGCTCGGTGAAGACGGCGGTCCGGGCGTCCTGCAGCCGGGCCTGTTCGGCGTCCGGCGGGGCGGTGGTGACGGTCCGGCAGCCGTCCGGTGCGGCCTGGGCCCCGGCGGCGGGGGCGAGCAGCGCGGCGAGGGTGCCGACGAGTGCGGTCGCCAGGGCGGCGCGGCGGGTGGCGGAGCTCGCGGCGCGGCGGGTCATTGTCATGGCCACTGACATTAGGCGGCGGGCTGACACCCCGCCAGGGTGCCTGCGCCGTACCCGTAGGCTGAGCGGGTGACACCCCTCGATCCGACCGTGAAGTCCCTGATCAGCGACCCCTACGGCGCCTACGCCGCGCTGCGCGCCGAGGCGCCCGAGCACCGGGTCACCGGCCCGGACGGACTGCCCGTCCGGCACCTGCTGCGCCGCTTCCCCGACCTGGCCCTGGACGCCCCGGCCGAGGAGCTGCGCCACCGCCCCGCGCTGCGCGCCCGCGGCCTGCTGGAACTCCCCGTCCGCATCGGGTCGCAGGGGCGGGAACCGGCGTGAGCTCTACAGCGTTGTCGTGGTCGAACAGCGTGATTCGGACGGTGGTGGAGGAAACCCCATGAGTGTGGCCCTGACGAAGGGTGGCAACGTCTCCCTGGCCCGGCAGGCGCCCGGCGTGCGGTCCGTCCGGGTGTGCCTCGGGTGGACGGCCGGAGCCGGGTACGACCTGGACGCCAGCGCGCTGCTGTGCGGCCCGTCCGGGAAGGTCCTCACGGACCAGCACTTCGTCTTCTTCAACAACCTGCAGAGCCCGGACGGCGCGGTCCGCCACCTGGGCTCCGGCGGGGGCGGCGAGGACGCGGAGCGGATCGAGGTCCGGCTCGGGGACGTCTCGGCGCAGGTGGAGAAGGTCGCCTTCGCGGTGGCGATCTACGACGCGGCGCAGCGGCGGCAGAGCTTCGGCCAGGTGCGCCGTGCGTACGTGCGGGTCGTCGACGCGGACAGCGGCACCGAGGTGGCGCGCTACGACGTGACGCCCGAGACGGGCAGCGAGACGGCCATGGTGTTCGGCGAGCTCTACCGCAACGGCGCGGACTGGAAGTTCCGCGCGGTCGGGCAGGGCTACGCCTCCGGGCTCGCGGGCATCGCCACCGACTTCGGGGTCGACGTCCTGCAGCCCGCGCCGGCGGCTCCGGCCCCTGCCCCTGCCCCCGTCTCCGCGCCCGTACCGGTCGCGCCCGCGGCGCCGCCGGTCGTCCCCGCCGTTCCGAAGACCCAGCCAGCTACAGGGAGTTCACCCGTGACGTGCTTCTTCGACCCCACCCACGGCGCCGGTTCGGCCGTGGTGCTGTGGCAGCCGCAGTGGGGCGTGCCGCGCCAGGTCGAGACCTGCGCCGCCTGCGCCCAGCGGGTGCAGACCACCGTCCCGCCGTTCTACACCCCGCCGCAGGCCGGTTACCCCCAGCAGGGCTACCCGCAGCAGGCGCAGCCGCAGGTGCCCGCCCAGCAGCAGGAGCAGGGCGGCCGCCGCTTCGGCACCGGCGCGATGATCGGCGCGGGTGCGGCCGGCCTGGTCGGCGGCATGCTGCTGAACGAGGCGCTGAGCGACGACGAGCCGCAGGTGGTCGTCAACAACTACTACGAGGACGACGACTCCTTCTTCTAAGAGGGTGTTCGGTAGGGGAATCCCCCCAACTGTCCGGCTTTCACTGGCGCGGCACGGACTCGGTTCCAGGATCCCGTAGCGGCCGGGCCCGCGT
>NZ_JBHZCY010000041.1:0-65957 GCF_042786665.1 Kitasatospora sp. NPDC059146
CGTCCAGGGCGAGGGCCATCAGGGCCTCGTCCGGGATGTCGATGGTCAGGCCGATGCCGTGGGTGGAGGCCCGGGTGAAGCCGAACCGGGGGTAGTAGTCCGGGTGCCCGAGGACGACGACGTACCGCTCGCCCCGCTCCCGGGCCGCGTCGAGGACGGCCCGGACGGCGGCCGAGCCGGCGCCGGTCCGCTGGTACGCGGGGAGCACGGCGCACGGGGCCAGGCACAGGGCCGGGACGTCGCCGATGTGGCAGCGGGTCAGCAGGGCGTGGCCGACCACGGTGCCGGCGGCGTCGGTGGAGACCACGGACAGGCCGTCGAGCCAGGCGGGATCGGCGCGCAGCGCGTCGACGAGGTCGGCCTCGGCCGGGGTGTCGAAGGCGGCGGCGTTGACGGCGTGAACGGTCGGGATGTCGGCGCCGGTCTCGGCGCGGGTGTTCCAGTTGCGCATGGTGGTACGGGGATTCCGTTCCTGGGAGGTGTACGTGTGACGCCCCGCGAGCTCACGCTCCCGGCGGGGCAGGACAGGGCAGGGTCAGGCCGCGGCCCGGGACGCGAGGGAGACCCGGACGCTGCGCACGGCGGCCTTCGACGCGGTCATCAACCCCACCTCCCTACTCTCTGCTCCTGATCGGCACGTACTGCGTTCGAGTGTACCCGACCCTTTCCGGAGCCGCCGGGGATTTCTTCTCAGACCGGCGGCAGGCCCGGCGCCGAGGACTCCGGGCGGCGGTCGGTGGGGCGGGCCGGCGGGATGACCGGGGCGCGGAAGTCGCGCGGGCCGGTCCAGAGGGCGGGGACGGCGTCGCCGCGGCGGGCCAGTTCGTAGGCCAGGGCCTCGTAGTTGACCCGCCAGCCGCGGAAGTGCCGCCAGGCGTCCTCGACCGGGCGCTCGCGCGGGAAGCCCGCCGCGGTGATCATCGCGACGGCGCCCAGGTACTCGGCGTAGCCGAGGCGGATCGGGGTGTCCGGGTCCGGGTCGGTGTCGAAGTCGATCCGCAGGGCCCGGCCGATGTCGCGCATCGCGGTGAAGCCGGCCCGGATCACCAGCCGGGCCTCGGGCGGGGCGGAGCGCGGGCAGAGGGAGAGGTGGAGGGCGGCGGCGTCCATCACCGCGATCAGCCCGACCACCCAGCTGCGGTTGGGCTGGGGGGAGCGGAAGGCCAGCAGCACCGGGTAGTTGGAGTGGCTCTCGCCGATGTCGGCGGCCAGCCGCTCCCAGTCGCGGTAGAGCTGGGGGAGCGCGGTCTCGGTGTCGACCAGGGACTGCCGGGCGAGCAGCTCCGGGCCCCAGGCGGGTTCGCCGGCCCGGGACTGCAGCAGCGTCACCTCGGTCTCGCGCCGCTGGTAGGCCGCGTACAGGGTGGGCAGGTAGGCGATCTGCAGGGCGATCACCAGCGGGCCGCTGGCGGCGGCCATGAAGTCGATCGCGGACAGCTGGAGGCGTTCGCCGCTCGCGTAGCCGAGGGTGAAGAGGCTGGAGCCGGCCTCCCGGATGGAGATCGACCAGCTGAGTTCCGAGGTGCCGTGCAGCAGCAGGGTGTAGGCGAGCAGCATCCCGCTGAGCCACACCGTCAGCATGCCGAGCAGCACCAGCGGGGCGAGCCAGGTCAGGGCGCGGTCCTGCGCCCGGTAGGTGCCGAAGGGAGTGGCCCACAGCCGCAGGGTGGTGCGCAGCAGCGCCCAGAGCCGGAACACCAGGGCCGAGTAGAGCCCGCGGGGGACGACCAGGGTGCGCAGGATGCTGCCCACGACGAGCAGGAGCAGCAGCACGCCGATCAGGGTGTGGATCAACCTCATGGCGACATTGTGGCGGTAGGCCGCCGGGGGCGCGGGGCCGGACGGGCCGGATTGCCCGGGTGCGGTTCGGTTCCCCCGGCCCGATATGAACATGATCACACTGATCTCGGCCCCCCAAAGGACGGCCGGTTCGGCATCTGACGGGGTGGAGGGGGCCGCCCCAGGAGATCGGAGACCGGATGCGCGCACAGCAGGGTGGGGAAGCCGAGGAGGAGCGGAGCGACCGCCGGAGGTGGCGTCCGCTGCGGCGGATCGACTACCCGCGCCGCGGTCGGCGCGGCGTCCGGCGCTGGCTCCCCTCCTGGCGCCAGCTGCTCCTGACGACCGGTCTCGGGACGGCGGTGCTGAGCGGCCTGGCGGGCTGGTTCTACGTCACCACCCACGTCCCGGAGGACCTGAACGCCTTCGCCACCCAGCAGAACAACGTCTACTACTGGGCGGACGGCACCGAGATGGCCCGGATCGGCGAGACCAACCGGCAGGAGGTACCGCTGGGCCAGGTGCCCGAGTCGGTCCAGTGGGCGGTGCTCTCCGCGGAGAACGAGACCTTCTACTCGGACCCGGGGGTC
This sequence comes from Kitasatospora sp. NPDC059146, assembly GCF_042786665.1. Classification (NCBI taxonomy): domain Bacteria; kingdom Bacillati; phylum Actinomycetota; class Actinomycetes; order Kitasatosporales; family Streptomycetaceae; genus Kitasatospora; species Kitasatospora sp. NPDC059146. The sequence goes on from NZ_JBHZCY010000041.1 coordinate 2,370, forward strand.
TCGGTCAGCGGCATCGGCCGCGCCGTCTACGAGATGGCCACCGGCGGCGACACCCAGGGCGGCTCGACCATCACCCAGCAGTACGTCAAGAACATCTACCTGAACCAGCGCCAGGACGTCTCCCGCAAGCTCAGCGAGATGGTCATCGCGGTCAAGCTGGGCCGTCGGATGAGCAAGCAGGACATCCTGGCCGGCTACCTGAACACCAGCTGGTTCGGGCGCGGCAGTTACGGCATCGAGCGTGCCGCGGCCGCGTACTACGGCAAGGACGTGTCGCAGCTCGACCCCAGCGAAGGGGCCTTCCTGGCCGCCCTGTTGAAGGGTGCCGGGCAGTACGACCCGGCGGTGAGCCCGGAGAACCACGAGCGGGCCGTGGAGCGGTGGTCCTGGATCCTGGACCGGATGGTCGACGGGGGCAGGCTCTCCGCCGCCGAGCGGGCCCGGTACACGGTGTTCCCCGAGCCGCGGACACCGCCCAAGGGGGCCGGCCTCGCCGGCCAGATCGGCTACCTGGTCGACCTGTCCAGGGGCTTCGTGGAGAGCCACAGCGACATCACCCCGGCCCAGTTCGACCTCGGCGGCTACCAGATCCGCACCACCTTCGAGAAGGCGAAGGTCAACGCCCTGGCCGCGGCCGTGCAGGAGGCCACCAAGGGCCTCGACCCGGACAACCGGGAGGCCGACAAGCTGCTCAAGGTCGGCGCCGCCTCGGTCGCCCTGGACGGGCGGATCGTCGCCCTCTACGGCGGCCCCGACTACCGCAAGCAGGGCTTCAACAACGCCAACACCTCGACCGTGCCGATGGGTTCGGCCTTCACCCCGCTGGTGTACGCGGCCGGACTCGACCAGGGCGTGCAGCGCCGGCGCGACGGCGGCCGGACCCCGGTGACGCCCGGCACGACGTACGACGGCGACAACGGCGTCAACGTGACGACTCCGGAGGGGCCGTACTGGGGGCGGGACGGGAAGATCGTCAAGACCGCCAACGACGGCAAGCGGAACTGGGGCCGGGTCAGCCTGCGCAGCGCGGTCGAACAGTCCGTCAACGGGCCGCTGATGCAGCTCGGCATGGACGTCGGCCTCGACAAGGTGCAGCAGACCGCGGCGGCCCTCGGCCTGCTCCCCGAGAGCCTGGGCGAGCTGGTCCCCGCCTTCGGCGTCGGCAACTCCACCCCGAGCGCGATCCGCGCCGCCGACGCCTACGCCGCCTTCGGGTCCGGCGGCAGCCACACCGACCCGTACTCCGTGTCGGGCGTCACCCGCAACGGCAAGCCCGTCGACCTGCGGCTGCCCACCGCCGCCCGGGCGCTGCCCGCGGCCGTGGCGGCCGACGTGGACACCGCCCTCAAGGGCGCCGTCCGCGGCGGCAGCGCCCAGGCGGTGGCGGGCGCGGGCGTCGGCCTGGCGGCGAAGCCCGGCACCACCCCGGACCGCACCGCGGGGTGGACCGTCGGCTACAACGGGCAGCTGTCGACGGCGGTCACGGTGTTCCGGGCGGACCTCAAGGACATGAAGCTGCAGTCCCTGGAGGGGGTCGGCGGAGCCGCTCCGGACACCCCGGACTCGGACCTGCCGGGGCGGATCTGGACGGCGTTCATGAAGACCGCCGGGCAGTAGCCGTAGCCGTAGCCGTAGCCGTAGCCGTAGCCGTAGCCGTAGCCGTAGTCGTGGCGGTGGCCGCTGTCGTTCAGCGGGCCCACGGGCGGAGCTTCTCCGGGTTGCGGACCACCCAGATCCCGGTCACCCGGCCGTCCGCGACGTCGAACGCGGCCACCGTCAGCACGACGCCGTCGCGCGGGCCCACCAGGCCCGGCGCGCCGTTGACCGGGCACTCCAGCAGTTCCATGCCCGGGGCCCGGTCGGCGACGGCCAGCATGTACTGGGCGATCAGCGCGCCGCCCGCCACCGGGCGCAGCACGGTGCCGACCAGGCCGCCGCCGTCGGCGGTCATCACGGCGGCCGGGTCCAGGACGGCGACCAGGGCCGCGATGTCCCGGCTCTGCCAGGCCTCCTTGACCCGCCGTACGGTGTCGGCCCGCGCGGTCGGCGTCGCCGGGGCCGGGGCGGCACCGACCCGGCGGCGGGCGGAGGAGGCCAGCTGCTTGCAGGCCGCCGGGGTGCGGTCGAGGACGGCGGCGATCTCGGCGAAGGAGTAGCGGAAGACGTCGTGCAGGACGAAGGCCACCCGCTCGGCCGGGGTCATCGACTCCAGGACGACCAGGAAGGCCATCGCCACCGACTCGTCCAGGACGATCAGGTCGGCGAGATCGGCGCTCCCGGCCCGGTCCGACAGCGGTTCCGACAGCCCTGCCGGCAGCCCTGCCGACAGCGGTCCCGGCAGCGGTTCGGGCAGCCAGGCGCCGACGTAGCGCTCGCGCCGGGCCCGGGCCGAGCCCAGGAGGTCCAGGCAGATCCGGCCGGTGACGGTGGTGAGCCAGGCGCCGGGGGCCCGTACCTCCCGCCGCCGGCCGGGCGGCAGGGCGTACCAGCGCGCGTACGCCTCCTGCACGGCGTCCTCGGCCTCGGTCAGCGAGCCGAGCAGCCGGTAGGCGACGTTGACCAGTCTGTGCCGCTCGCCGAAGGTCGCGTCGGTGTCCGCCCCCGCTGCCGTCATGCGCTCGCCTTACCTTTCACGGGCCTGCGTCGTCGGATCGGTGAGACCCTACCGATCCACTGCCCCCGGGCGGAGAAGAGGACCACGACATGGCCACCCCGACGACGAGCGCGACGCACCGGTTCCCGTTCCTGCGGGCCGCGATCGCCCTGCAGACCGTGACGATCCTGCTCCAGGCCGTCTCCGCCGGACTGCTGCTGACCACCTCCTACGGGGAGACGCTGCACGGCGTCGGCGCCCGGGTGATGTACGGGGCGTCGATGCTCTACCTGCTGGCGGCGGTGCTGGCCTGGAAGCCGGGCGGCGGGCCGGTGCGACCGGTGGGGGAGGCGGCCGGCTTCCTGGCGCTCGCCTCGGTGCAGGTCGTGCTCGGCATCGCGCACGTCCCGGCGGTCCATCTCCCGCTGGGGGTGCTGATGTTCGGGCTGAGCCTGCTGGCGCTGGCCCGTCGTACGGGCTGAGCGCCGGTCACTTCACCAGGCGGGACCAGTCGCCCGGTTGGCCGGGGTCGAGTTGGCGGAGCCTGTCGAGGACCTTCGGGTCCTGGGCGTCCAGCCAGTCGGCGACCTGGCGGAAGGAGACGCAGCGGACGCCGTCCTGGTGGCAGACGTTCTTCACCACGTCCTCGACGGCGTCCATGTAGATGCCGCCGTTCCAGTCCTCGAAGTGGTTGCCGATGAACAGCGGGGCGCGGCTGCCGTTGTAGACCCGGTTGAAGCCGGCCAGGTAGCTGTCCCGGGCCTCCTTCTCCCAGTCGGCGTACTTCTTCGGGTCGCCCTTGGTGGTGTCCCCGGACTGGCCGGCCAGGAAGTTGTAGTCCATCGAGAGGCCCTGGGAGGACTTGGCCGGGAAGGGCAGCATCTGGAGCGGGAAGTTCCAGATGCCGCCCTTCTTGACCGGCCAGACCTGGAACTCGCCCGGAGAGCTGGCGTCGTAACGGAAGCCGGCGGCCTTCTCGGCCGGGAGGAGGTTCTTCTGCCCCTGGAGGCAGGGGGCGCGGCCGCCGACCAGCTCCTTGGTGTAGTCGAAGGGCAGCGGCGGCATGTTCTTGAGGCCGGTGTTGGTCTTCCAGTTGGTGACGAAGGAGACCGCCTGGTCGAGCTCGCTCTTCCACTCCTCGGTGCTCCAGTCGTCGCCGCCCTTGGAGCCGCAGAAGTGCCCGTTGAAGTGGGTGCCGATCTCGTTGCCGTCCAGCCAGGCGAGGCGCAGCTGCTCCAGGGTGTCCTTGATGTGGGCGTCGGTCGCGTAGTCGATCGAGGCGGCGCCCGGGTCGTGCTGGGGCGGGTGGTAGAGCGACTTCTTGGACTTGGGCAGGGTGTAGAGGCCGCTCAGGAAGTACGTCATCTGGGCGTTGTTGTCCGCGCCCAGCTTGCGGAAGCGGGAGAACAGGCGGTCGTCGCCCTCCAGGGCGCCGTCCCAGGAGAAGACGACGAACTGCGGCGGCTTCTCACCCGGTTTCAGCTTCTCCGGCTTCGGCTGCTTGGGCTGCGGGCCGGTGTAGGAGGTGGAGCCGTCCCCGAGCACGTGGACCTGGCCGTCCCAGGTGGGCGTCGGCGTCGGCGTCGGGGTGGGGGTGGGCGCCGGGGTGTCGGCGGCGCTCGCCTCCGGGGCCGCCGGGTCGGGATCGGGGGCGGCGGCGTTGGGTCTGCTCTCGGAGAAGGAGTCCCCCGTGGTGAGCGTGAGGGACGCGACGACCCCCACGGCCAACAGGACGACCGCACCGCGAGCAGTCCGCACGGATTCCCTTTCCTTCGGCGACAGTTTCGATCACACAGGGTTCTCCCTAGATCGATGACCTGAGCCGTCGGAAACGTTGCACGGGTGGTCGTACGGATTTTCGGACGGGTGGTCGGACTGAGGCTCCGTCGGGCGCTGGGCTCGGCTCAGGACGCCGGGCCGCCGGCCGGAGGGGCGCCGCTGATGGTGGCCTCGTACAGAGCTCGGACGGCCGGGCCGAAGGGGGCGCTGTAGGAGATCTGGGGGGTGTTGCCGCCGGTGTGGTAGCCGCCGATGAGGCCGATCACGGCCCAGCCGCCGAACCAGGGGATCAGCATGGGGCCGCCGGAGGTGCCGCCGGTGAAGCCGTCGCAGGCGATGCGCTCGAAGGTGCCCGGGTCGGCGGGGTCGTCGCTGGCCCAACGGGTGGTCCGGCTGAAGCACTCCACGGGTTTCGGGGCGCCGCCCGGGTAGCCGATCATCCGGACCGGGGCGTGGGCGTACCCGGTGCCGGTGAGCAGCTGCACCGAGCCCGCGACGTCCTCCAGTGCGTCACCCGCCTGGTTGGGCTCGGTGACGGCGAAGCCGAAGTCGTAGGCGGCGCCCGCGTGTTCGCCCCGGTCGTAGTACTCCTGTGCGACGTGGACGCCGTTCGCCCGGACCGGGAAGACGCCCAGGGGCGTGAGCCCGTCGTGGTACTGCGGGACGAACGCCAGGTGCCGCGTGGGGGAGCCGCCCGCGTAGCCCTTGAGGCAGTGGCCCGCGCTCAGGGCCAGGTCGCGGCCGGGGCTGTGGACGACGGCTCCGCTGCAGGTGCGGCCGGTGCCGGTGGCGTCGGTCCAGAAGAAGGCGCCGACCTGCGGGATGCCGTCGAAGCTGCGGCTCGGGGGGATGTACTCGCCCGGGCGGGGGCCGTCGGCGGTGGGCCGGGCGGCCTTGGTGTCGAGGGGGAGCGCGGCGGCCATCCGGGCGGGGGTCCAGTAGGCGCTGAGCTGTGCGGCGGCGCTGGCGGTGCTGGTGGTGGGTGGGGTCGCGGCGGTGGCGGTGGCGGTCGGGGCGAGGGCGGCGGTGGAGAGGAGGGCGACGGCGATGGCTGTGGTGAACCTGGACGCCATGGGTGGTCCCTTCCGGCTGGATGAGGGGGGCTTCGATGCGGGCACCCGCAGTTGTGGGTGCCCACGATCGGGGCCGGCTCACCCTCACTGTCGGCCGATCAGCCGATGGTGCGTCGGAAGGCCTTGGCGTCCTCGGGGCTGGAGGAGTCGATCAGGCGGACCTCGAAGGTGGTGGGAGTGTTGGTCCGGACCCAGGCCTGCGCCTGCGCGTACGAGTAGAAGCGGAGCGGCTCGTCGGCCGGGGGGAGGGCCTTGACGCATTCGGTGGTCGCGCGGTCCCGGATGACCCAGGCCTGGTAGTGGGTACCGCGCGGGGAGTCGGCGGGGAGGATGGCGTAGCGGTCGCTCATCGGCCGGTCGCCGCCTGGGTGAAGCCGGCGGCCTGGAAGCCGCGCACGGGGGTGCAGGGGGTGTTGGGGGGCATGGCTGTCTCCGTTGTAGCGCATAGCGATCGATACATCACTTGCTGTAGCCATGGTGCCGTGTCGCCGTCCATCATCGGAAGTCGATCCGGACCTTGGAGCGGATGCTCGGCACGTTGCTGATGCATTGGCGGGATCCGACCCCCTCCTTCCCTCCCGTGAGCCCCCGGATCGGTCGGTCCGGGGGCTCACGGCATTGACAGGGGGCATCTTCCGACTGAATGCTAAGCAAGCGCTTAGTCAATGATCCCCCATCCACCCTGGAGTCGCCCGATGGTCGAGAGCCCCGCTGACCTGCCCGGTCTGGATCTGGTGCGGCTGCGCACCCGTCTGGACACCGAGCTGCCCGGCCTCGTCCGGGGGCCGTTCCGGGCCGAGCTGGTCGAGGGGGGCCGCTCGAACCTCACGTACGTGCTCGCGGACGGCGCCGGCCGCTGGGTCCTCCGGCGCCCCCCGCTCGGGCACGTCCTCGCCACCGCGCACGACATGGGCCGTGAGCACCGGGTGATGTCCGCCCTCCGGGACACCGATGTCCCCGTCCCCCGCATGCTGCTGATCGACCACGGCACCGACGTGCTCGGCGCCCCCTGGTACCTGATGGAGCACGTCGACGGTGTCGCGCACCGCTCCCGCAAGGCCCTCGCCGCCCTCGGCGAGGACCGTGTCTCCGCCCTCGGCCGCCGCCTGGTCGAGACCCTCGCCGCCCTGCACCGGATCGATCCCGCCGACGTCGGCCTCGACGACTTCGGCCGGCCCGAGGGCTACCTGGAGCGCCAACTGCGCCGCTGGTCGACCCAGTTGGAGAAGTCCCGCTCCCGCGACCTCCCCGACCTCGACCGGCTGCACGCCCTGCTCGCCGAACGGCGCCCCGTCTCGCCCGCGCCCGCACTGGTGCACGGCGACTACCGGCTCGACAACGTCCTGGTCGACGACACCGACGCCATCACCGCCGTCCTCGACTGGGAGATGTCGACTCTCGGCGACCCGCTCACCGACATCGGCCTCCTCGTGATGTACACCGAGATCGCCGGCATCGGCGGCGGCATCATCCCCGACGCCATGACCGCCCCCGGCTTCCCCAAGGCCGAGGAAATCGTCTCGTACTACGCCGAGTTGACCGGCCGTCAGGCCACTGACCTGGACTGGTACGTGGCCTTCGCCTCCTTCAAGCTGGCCGTCATCGCCGAGGGCATCCACTACCGCTTCCAGCAGGGCCGCACCCTGGGCGCAGGTTTCGAGCGCGCGGGCGAGATGGCCCCGATCCTCGCCCGGCACGGACTGACCACCCTCAAGGAGAGCTGACAGCCATGGACTTCGCCTACGACGCCCGGACGAACGTACTCCGCGAGCAACTCCTCGCTTTCCTGGCCGAGCACGTGTACCCGGCCGAGAGCACCCTCGCCCAGCAGCTCGCCGACCCGGACCGCACCCCCTGGAGCGTCCCGCCCGTCGTCGCCGACCTCCAGACGGAGGCCCGCAAGCAGGGCCTGTGGAACCTGTTCATCCCCGGCGAGCACGGCGCCGGTCTCACCAATCTCCAGTACGCCCCGCTCGCCGAGATCACCGGCCGCAGCATCCAGCTGGCCCCGCCGGCCCTCAACTGCGCGGCCCCCGACACCGGCAACATGGAACTCCTCGCCCAGTTCGGCAGCGCCGAGCAGCAGGAGCGCTGGCTGCGGCCGCTGCTGGACGGCGCGATCCGCTCCGCGTTCGCGATGACCGAGCCCGAGGTGGCCTCCTCGGACGCCACCAACATCGCCACCCGGATCGAGCGCGACGGCGACCAGTACGTGGTCAACGGCCGCAAGTGGTACATCACCGGCGCGATGAACCCGGACTGCAAGCTGTTCATCGTGATGGGCAAGACCAACCCGGACGCCGCCCCGCACCGCCAGCAGAGCATGGTGCTGGTGCCGCGCGACACCCCGGGCCTCACCGTCAAGCGCGGCATGACGGTCTTCGGCTACGACGACGCCGACCACGGCGGCCACGCCGAGGTGCTGTTCGAGGACGTCCGGGTGCCCGTCGAGAACCTGATCGACGAGGAGGGCAGCGGCTTCGCCATCGCCCAGGCCCGGCTCGGCCCGGGTCGGATCCACCACTGCATGCGGGCCATCGGCATCGCCGAGCGCGCGCTGGAGCTGATGTGCCGCCGGGCGAGCGAGCGGGTGGCCTTCGGCCGGCCGCTCGCCGAGCAGGGCGTGGTGCAGGACTGGATCGCCGAATCCCGGGTCCGGATCGAGCAGTTGCGGCTGCTGGTGCTCAAGACGGCCTGGCTGATGGACACCGTCGGCAACCGCGGTGCGCACACCGAGATCCAGGCCATCAAGATCGCCACCCCGCGCACGGTCGAGTGGATCCTCGACAAGGCCGTCCAGACCCACGGTGCCGCCGGTGTCAGCCAGGACACCCCGCTCGCCCAACTCTGGGCCGGCAACCGCACCCTGCGCCTCGCGGACGGGCCGGACGAGGTGCACAAGCGCTCCCTGGCCCGGCGGGAACTCAAGCAGTACCGCTGAGCACCTCGCCTGCCGGGGGACGGCCCCGGCAGGCGGCAGGCGGCAGGCGGCAGGCGGCAGGCGCGACGGGCGCGGTCGGCCCGTGGCCAGGCGGTCAGATGCTCAGCTGGCCGGGCCGGTCCGCCGCGCGCAGTTCGGCCCTGGCGCGGTCCGCCCACGGGGTGGCGCCGAGGGCCTCGAAGCTCGCGAGGGCGGCGCGCAGCGGTGCCCGGGCGCCGGCGGACGCCCCCGTCCGGCGCAGCCGTTCGCCCTGGGCCAGTTGGACCCGGGCGTGGTCGAAGCGCCAGCGCTCGGCGCCGGGGGTGTCCAGCGCGAGGGCGAACAGCCGCAGTGCCTCCTCGTCGTCCTCGGTGCACAGCGCGGCGGAGGCCTCGACCAGCAGGGCGTGCCGGGACGAGACGGCGGCGATGCCGTTCTCGCGCATCGCGCGGACGTGGGCGGCAGCCTCCTCGCGGCGGTCGCCGCGGACGGCGGCCTCGACCAGGTGGGCGGCCACCCAGAGGGCGTGCGGGGCGTGCGAGGCGAGGGTGCCGGCCGGGCTGACCGCGACGGCGTGCCGGTGGGCGAGCGCGTGGTCCCCGTCGCCGAGGGCCGCCACGGCGGCGGCGTGGTGGGCGTAGTGGGCGGCGCAGGGCGCGCGGTGGCGGGTGGCCCAGTCGATCACGGTGCCGGCCGTGGCGAGGCTCTCCGCGGTGTGGCCGCGGGCGCCCAGGACGATCGCCTCGATGTACTGGAAGTACCAGGCGAAGGCGTCGTAGCCGTGCTCCCGGCAGGCGCCGAGGCCCTCCCGGGCGAGGTCGAGCGCCTCGTCCCAGGCGCCGGTGAGGTAGTCGTCCAGGCAGAGGTGGATGAGGGCGGAGATGTAGCGCCGGGCCGGGCCGCCCTCGCGCCCGGCGCGGACCACCTGCCAGGCGGGGGTGCGGACCTCGCCGAGCCGGTCGAGGTAGAGCGCCCCGGTGCCGACCCGGGTGGTGAGGACCGGGTCGGCCTCGCCGGCCGGGGCGGCGGCCAGGGCGAGGGTGAGCGCGTCGAGCGGGCCGTGGGCGGCGGCGCCGGTGCGGGCGGGGTCGGAGAAGGTGCGGCCGAGGACGGCCAGGAAGGCCGGTGGGCCGGGGGTGAGGCGCTCCACGGCCCGGTAGTAGGACTGCCACAGGGCCTCGTCGGCGCCGAAGAAGCAGAGCACCGCCAGGACGTGCAGGGCGTCGACCAGCGCCTTGTCCTCGGCCCGGTGGCCGTGGGCGGCGGCCGCGGACTCGATGGCGGAGGTGAGCAGGCGGTGCGCCGCGGGAACGTCGCCGTCGCCGTTGAGGAGCAGCAGGGCGGCGGCGGTGGCGGAGTGCAGCGAGCCGTCGCCGACCGGGGCGGCCTGCCGGGCGTGGTCGAGGAGTCGGCGGGCGCTGGTGAGGGCGCCGGTGGACTCGGCCCCGAGGTAGGCGGCCTCGGCGAGGCGGCGGCCGCGCTGCGGACCGTCGGGGGTGAGCTCGGCCGAGCGGACCAGGGTGCGCATGGCGCCGGAGGCGTCGCCGCGGCGCAGGCTGAGCCCGGCGGCGTGGGCGAGGAGCGCGGCGACCTCCTCGTCCGGTTCGAGGGTGGCCTCGCCCAGGTGCCAGGCCCGGCGCTCGGGCCGGCCGGCCAGGGCGGCGGCCAGGGCCGCGTGGGCGGCGCGCCGGGCGCTGCTCGGGGCCTGCCCGACCACGGCGGAGCGGATCAGCGGGTGGCGGAAGGCCAGCCGGCGGCCGCCCTCCTCGACGTGCACCAGCCGCTCCTGCTCCAGCGGCGCGAGGTCGTCCCGGCGGTGCTCCGGGTCCTGGCCGTGTTCCGGGTCCTGGCCGTCGCCCTGGCCGTCGCCCGGGCCGTGTTCCGGTCCGTGTGCCGGGCTCTGGCCCGGGCCGGAGCCCGTGCCGAGCTCCTCCGCGGCCCGGCGGGCGGCGGCCCGCAGCACGCCGAGGTCGCCGGTGCCCTCCAGCGCGGCGAGCAGCAGCAGCCGGCGGGAGGGGGCGGGCAGGCCGGCCACCCGGGCGCCGAACAGCCGCTCCAGCCGGTTGCCGAGGGACGAGACGGCGATCGGCGTCACGGGGACGGGCGGTACGGCCGGGCAGTCCACCGGGTCCGGCGGCAGGGCGGTCGGCAGTTCCAGCAGGGCCAGCGGGTTGCCGCCCGCCTCGGCCAGCACCCTGCGGTGCGCGCTGCGGGAGAGGTCGGGGAAGCGGCTGCCGAGCAGGCGGCCGGCGGCCTCCTCGGCCAGCGGCGGCAGGTCGTGGGCGGGCAGGGCGTCGGCGTCCCGGGGGCCGAGCTCGCCGGGGCGGGCCGCGGCCAGGAAGGCGATGTCCAGGCCGGGGGCCCGGCGGGCGACCGAGCCGAACACCGCGGTGCTGGCCGGGTCGACCCAGTGCAGGTCGTCGACGAGCAGGAGCAGCGGCCGCCCGTCGGCCACGGCCTGGAGGAGCCGCAGCACCGCGTTGGACACCAGCAGGTGCTCCGGGGCCGGACCGGTGTCGAAGCCGAGCGCCACCCGCAGGGCCGCGCGCAGCGGGGCGTCGAGCCGCTCCAGGGCGGCGAGGTGCGGGAAGAACAGCTGGTTGAGGACCGAGTAGCCGCAGTGGGCCTCGAACTCGACGCCGGAGGCCCGGAGCACCCGGGCGCCGTCGGCGGGCGCGGCGGCGGCCAGCGCGTCCAGCACGGCGCTCTTGCCGACCCCGGCCTCCCCGGAGAGCAGCAGCGCGCCGCCGCCGCTGCCCAGGCGCAGCCGCTCGCGGAGCAGCCGCAGGTCGCGGTCGCGCCCGATCAGCGGGCACCCGGCTTCGGGCGTGCCGGAATCCGCCACAGCTGCTTCCCTCCCGAGGACCACTCACCCACCCGTGCGCCGGGGCCGGTCCGGCGGCGGGGAACCCGCTCCGCCCGGCCGCGAACGCCCTGGTCAGGTCCAGTATGACGGACCCGGACCGGCCGGGCGGACGGTGGACCGGCAGGGCCCTGGGCCCGCCTGGCCCGGGGCGTACCCGCCTGGCCCGTAAGGGTGTCATACCGGAGTAGTCGGGGGGACTTGGCTCCCCGGTACGACGGCCCCGGCGCGCCCCGCCCGTAGCGTCTGCTCCGTGACCGAACCGGACGAGGAGGCTGGCATGGGCAGGCGGGGACGGGCCGTGGCGGCGGTGCTGTTGGCGGCGTCGGCGACGCTCGGGGTGACGGGTGCGCCGGGCGCGGTGGGCGCGGTGGCGGCGCCGGCGGTGGACGGCGGGGCCGCGCGGCAGGCCACGGCCTGGCTGCCGCGGCCGACCGGGCCGTACCCGATCGGGACGACCTCGCTGCGGCTGACCGACGCCGGACGGGAGGACCCCTGGAAGCCGGGCCGGGCGCGTGAGGTGATGGTCAGCCTCTGGTACCCGACCGCCCGCCCGGCCACCGGTGGGGAGCGGGCCCGCTACATGGAGCCCGCGGCCGGGGCGCACTTCGGCGGCGACAGCGGCGTCGGTGACCTCAACTACCACGTGCGGCCCGGCAGTACGGACTGGTCGGGGATCCTCACCCACGCCCGCCGGGACGCCCCGGCCCGGCCCGGCGGCCCCCGCCCGGTGGTGCTGTACTCGCCCGGGCTGGGCGACCCGCGCACCTGGGGGACGGCCCTGGTGGAGGACCTCGCCTCGCGCGGCTACGTCGTCGTCACCGTCGACCACACCTACGAGGCCTCCGAAGTCGCCTTCCCCGACGGGGAGCTGGCCACCTCGGTGTTCCCCGCCATGCTCCGACAGCCCGGCCTGGACGTCGGCGCCGTGCTGCGCAAGTCCCTGGCCGCCCGGGTGGCGGACACCCGCTTCGTGCTCGACGAACTCTCCGGGCTGCGCCGCGCCCCGGGCCTGCCGGCCGGCGTCGGCGCCTCGCTGGACCTGGACCGGATCGGCATGGTCGGCCACTCGGCGGGCGGCTTCACCGCCCTCCAGGCCATGCACGACGACCCGCGGATCGCCGCCGCGGTCAACCTGGACGGCCAGCTGCACTTCCCCGGCCCCGACGGCCGCACCGGTGTCTTCCTGCCCGACTTCGTCGAGGACGGCCTGGACCGCCCGTTCCTGCTGATGGGCACCCGGGAGTCCGACTCCGGGAGCTACCACCGGCAGCCCGGCTGGGACGCCCTGTGGCAGCACAGCACCGGCTGGCACGCCGACCTCACCCTGGAGGGCTCCCGGCACGGCTCCTACACCGACGCCCAGTCCCTGCTCCCGCTGCTCGCCCGCCAGGGCGCCGTCACCCCGGAGGTGCTGGCCGCGGACGTCGGCGACGTCCGCCCCGACCGTGCCGAGCTCGCCACCCGCTCCTGCGTGGCGTCCTTCTTCGACCGCTGGCTGCGCGGCCACGACGACCACCTGCTGGACGGCCCCTCGGACCGCTTCCCGGAGCTGACGTACGAGCGGTAGCCGACGGCGGACCCCTCAGCGGATCTCCGAGCCGGGATTGGCCTCGTCCCAGCGCTGCCGCGAGGCGAGCATGGCGTCGTGGTGGGCGTAGGACCAGTCCGCCATCGCCCGCACCAGGTGGGTCAGGCTGTGGCCGAGCTCCGTCAGCTCGTACTCCACCTGGGGCGGGACGGTCGGGTGGACGGTCCGGGTGACCAGCCCGTCGCGTTCCAGCCGGCGCACCGTCAGGGTCAGCATCCGCTGCGAGATCCCCGGCAGGGCGCGCTGCAGCTCGCGGAACCGCCGTACGCCCCCGGCGAGTTCGACCACGGCGAGGACGGACCACTTGTCGCCGAGCCGGGTCAGCAGGTCGCGGATCCCGCAGTCGACGTCGTCCTCGCACCAGACGACCGGGCGGGGGGTGGTTACCGCGCTGTGCCCTACGGACATGGAAGTGCCTCCTTACGCCGGACGCCCAGGCTACCGAGGATGGTCCCGTCCCCGAGGATCGGCCATCAGGAGGAGAACCATGCTGCTCGTCACCGGTGTCAACGGAGGTCTCGGCACCCTCGTGCTGGAGCGGCTCGGCGCGCGCGAGGACGTCGTCGCCGGGAGCCGGACGCCCGGCGCGGTGGAGGCCGAGGTGCCCGTCCGGCTGGTGGACTTCGACCGGCCGGAGACCCTCGCCGAGGCCTTCGCGGGGGTCCGGACCCTGCTGCTGATCTCGGCGGGCGCCGCGGAGGACGACGTGGTGATCGCCCGGCACGGCGCGGCGATCGGGGCGGCGGAGCGGGCGGGCGTCGAGCACGTCGTCTACACCAGCCTCTCCGGCGACGGCGACCACCTGCCGTACGCGCTGGCGCACCGCTGGACGGAGCGCCGGCTGCGCGAGTCCGGCACGCTGCGCTGGACGGTGCTGCGCAACGGCCTCTACGCGGAGCTGCTGGCCGCGATCGCCGCGCCCGGCCCCGACGGGGTGATCACCGCGCCGCTGGGGGCGGGGCGGCTGGCGGCCGTGGCGCGGGCGGACCTGGCCGAGGCGGCGGCGAAGGTGGCGCTGGCGCCCGCCGGGCACGCGGGGCGGACGTACGAGCTGGTCGGGGAGCGGGCGGTGGGCGGTGCGGAGGTGGCCGGGGTGCTGGGCGCCGAGTACCGTCCGGGCGGGCTCGCGCAGGCCCGGACGGCGCTGGCGGCCTCGGACGCGCTGCACGACTTCCAGGTGCCGATGACGGTGGGCACCTACTCGGCGATCGCGCACGGCTTCCTGGCCGGGCCGGGCGGGCCGGGCGACCTGGCGGCGCTGCTGGGCCGCCCGCCGCGCCCGGCGCTGGAGGTCATCGCGGGACGCTAGTCCCCGGGCCCCGGTCGGCGGCGCGCTGGGCGTCGATCCGGGCGTGGGCGTCCGGCCACGCGATCGGCAGCCGCTCGACCGGGGTGTCCCAGAAGGTGAAGGTGGACTCCCGCATGGTGGAGCGAAGTCCGGTCATGGTGCTGCGGTGGGGTTCGGCGGTGGCGAAGGCGTTCAGGGCTTCGCGGCTCTCCCAGGCGGAGAGCGTCCAGAAGGTCCGCCGGAGCGGCCGGGCGATCAGCGAGGCGCCCAACGCGCCCGGGGTGTTGCGGAGTTGGCGCCAGACGGCGAGCGAGCGGAGGAAGAACCGCGGGACGTCGGCGAGCGAGTGGACCTCGAAGCGGGAGGCCATGACGACCGCCCCGGTGCCGGGGGCGGGCGGATTCGGGGTGATCCAGGGCAGCGTGGGCACGGCTGACTCTTGGGAAAGCCCGACCAGAGGAAAGCCCGAGGTGTCCGCCGTGCGCATCTCCGAACTGAGCCGCCGCAGCGCGGTCCCGACCGCGACCATCAAGTACTACCTGCGCGAGGGCCTGCTGCCGCCCGGCCGGGCCACCGCCGCCACCCAGGCCGAGTACGACGAGAGCCACCTGCGGCGGCTGCGCCTGGTGCGCGCGCTGATCGGGGTGCGGGGGCTGAGCGTCAGCGCCACCCGGGAGGTGCTCGGCGCGGTGGCCGAGCACGCGGGGGAGCGGCACCAGGTGCTCGGCCTGGTGCTCGGGGCCCGGCCGGTGGACGAGGACGCCCCAGCGCCCGGACCGGCGCCCGGACCGGCACCCGCACCGGCGCCCGGCGCCGCCGAGGTGGACGCGCTGATCGGCGCCCTCGGCTGGGAGGTCTCCGAGTACGCCCCCGCCCGGGCCGCACTCGGCGAGACCCTGGAGACCCTGCGCTCGCTCGGCGCCGCACTCGACCCCGCCACCCTGCGCGGCTACGCCGAACTGGCCGAGCGGACCGCCGTCCTCGACCTCGACCAGCTCGACCCGGACGCCGACCCGCTCGAACAGGCCGAGCGGGCCCTGCTGCGGACCGTCCTCCTGGAGCCGGCGCTGCTCGCGCTGCGGCGGCTGGCCCAGGAGAACGAGTCCGCCCGGCGCGGCGGTTGAGCCGTTCGCCGGTGCAGCCGTCCGTCGGTGCAGCCGTCCGTCGGGCTACTCGCCCAGGACGGCGATCCGCCCGGTGCTGCGCCCGTCGGCGACCAGCTGGACGGCCGCCGCGGCCTCCGCCAGCGGGACCCGGGCGCTGACCAGCGGCCGGACCACGCCCTGTTCGGCGAGCTCGGTCAGCGCGTCGTGGGCGGCGCGCACGGCCCGCGGGTCGTGGGTGTTGTACAGGCCCCAGTGCAGGCCGAGGATCGTGTAGTTCTTCACCAGGGCGTGGTTCAGCGCCGGGGCCGGGATCTGCCCGGCGGCGAAGCCCACCACCACGATCCGGCCCTCGAAGGCCACGCACCGGGTGGAGCCGGTGTAGGCCTCGCCGCCGACCGGGTCGAAGACCACGTCCGCGCCGCGCCCGCCGGTGAACTCCTTGACGGCGGCGACGAAGTCCCCGGCCGGGCCGTCGGCCGTCCGGTCCACCACCAGGTCGGCGCCGAGCGCCCGGGCCGCCTCGGCCTTGGCCGGGCCGCCGACCACGGCGATCACCCGGGCCCCGGCGGCCCGGCCGAGCTGGACGGCCGCACTGCCGACCCCGCCGGCCGCCGCGTGCACCAGCAGGGTCTCCCCGGCCCGCAGCCGGGCCCGGCGGTGCAGGGCGAACCAGGCGGTCTGGTGGCCGATGTGCAGCGCCGCCGCCTCGGCGTCGTCCAGCGACTCGGGCGCCGGGAACGCGGCCGCGGCGTCCAGCAGCGCGTACTCGGCGAAGGCGCCGTGCGGCAGCACCGGGTTGCCGATCAGCCGCTCGCCGCGCCGGGCGCCGTCCGCGACCTCGCCGCACAGCTCCACACCCGGGGTGAACGGCAGCGGCGGGCGGACCTGGTAGTGCCCGCGCACCATCAGCGCGTCCGGGAAGTTCACCGCCGCCGCCCGGACCTTGACCAGCAGCTGCCCCGGGCCCGGCACCGGCCGGGCGGCGTCCTCGGTGAGCCGCAGCACCGCGGCCGGCTCGCCGAGTTCGGTGACCTGCCAGGCCCTCACAGCGCCCCGCCCTTCTCCAGCCCCTGCTGGAGCCGGTTCACCCCGGCGATCCAGCGGTCCGGTTCGGTGGCCCGGACGCGGTAGTACTCGGCGACCTCGGGGTGCGGCAGGATCAGGAACCGCTCCTCCCGCAGTGCCGCCAGGGCCGCCTCGGCGACCTCCGCCGGGTCCAGGGCGGTCGGCACCAGCAGCGCCTCGCCGACCGCGCCGGTGGAGGCCAGCATGTCGGTGCGCACCCCCTGGGGGCAGAGCGCGTGCACCCGGACGCCGCGGTGGCGGTAGGTGGCGGAGAGCCACTCGGCGAAGGCGAGCGCGCCGTGCTTGCTGACCGCGTACGGGGCCGAGCCGAGCATGGTGAGCAGCCCGGCGGCCGAGACGGTGGCCAGGAAGCGGCCCCGGCCGCGCTCCAGCCAGCGGGGGAGCAGCAGGTCGGCCGCTCGTACGTGGGCCAGGACGTTGACCTCCCAGGCGCTCGTCCAGGCCTCGGCGGGGGCGTCGGCGCCGCCGATCGGGGCGACGCCCGCGTTGGCGCACCACACGTCGATCTCGCCGAGCTCCGCGCGGGCCCGCCCGACCAGGGCGGCGAGGCCCTCGGCGGAGGCGGCGTCCCCGGGGAGGGCGGTGCCGCCGCACTCCTTCGCGACCGTGCGGGCGGCGTCGGCGTCCAGGTCGTTGACCACCACCCGGGCGCCGGCCGCGGCGAAGGCCCGGGCGAGCGCGGCGCCGATGCCCCGGCCGGCGCCGGTCACCACGACGCCCTGGCCGGTGAGGTCACCGCTCGGCCCGTCCGAGCCGGCGGGGGCGCCGCTCACAGCCCACCGCCGAGGGTGACTCCGCCGTCCACCACCAGGGTCTGGCCGGTGATCCAGCCGGACTCCGGGGAGAGCAGGAAGGCGACCGCGCCCGCGACGTCCTCGGGGACGCCGAGCCGGCCCAGCGGGTAGGCCTTGACGACCTTCTCCTCCCGGCCCTCGTACAGCGCCTCGGCGAACTTGGTCTTCACCACGGCGGGGGCCACGGCGTTGACCCGGATGCCCTGCGGGCCCAGCTCGGCGCCGAGTTCGGTGGTGAGCCGGATCAGCGCGGCCTTGCTGATGCCGTACATGCCGATCCCGAGCGAGGCGCGGATGCCGGCGACCGAGGCGACGTTGACCACAGAGCCGCCGTGCTCGCCCATCCAGGCGGCGTGGGCCCGGCGGGTCCAGGCCAGCGGGCCGAGCACGTTGACGGCGAAGATCTTGGCGGCCGCGTCGGGGTCGGTCTCCAGGACCGGCCCGTAGATCGGGTTGATGCCGGTGTTGTTGACCAGGTGGTCGAGCCGTCCGAAGGCCTCCAGGGTGCGGGCGACCGCCTCCTCCTGGTGGGCCGGGTCGTCGGCCTTGCCGGCGACCGCGATCGCGTTGTCCGGGCCGCCCAGGTCGCGGACGGCCTCGGCGAGCGGCTCGGGGTTGCGGGCGGTCAGGCAGACCTTGGCGCCGCGGTCGACCAGTTCGCGGGCGATGCCGAGGCCGATGCCCCGGCTCGATCCGGTCACGACGGCCACCCGGCCCTTGAAGGAGTGCACCACGGAGGGTCCTGCCTTTCCGGTCTGCTCTGGAGTGCTGACTAAGCGCTTGCTCAGCATGCTGTCGGTGCGAGAGCCTGTCAACAGTCCGCCGGGCCGCACCGGAGCGGCCGGCGGGAATGCCTGTACGACTTCTCTGGGAGGATGGCGCCATGACCAGCACGCCCATCGCCGACCTCTGGCCGACCATGCCGGGCGCCGACACCCGCCCCGAGGCGGCGTACCGGCTGCTCCAGGCGGCCGTCGAGTCGTTCGCGGAGCGCGGCTTCCACGCCACCACCACCCGGGACATCGCCACCGCGGCGGGCATGAGCCCCGCCGCGCTGTACATCCACTACCAGTCCAAGGCCGCCCTGCTCGCCGAGATCAGCCGGGCCGGCCACGCCGCCACCCTCACCCTGGTCCGGGAGGCGGCGGCCGGGGAGGGCGGCCCGGCCGAGCGGATGCGGCGCGTGGTCGAGCAGTTCACCGCCTGGCACGCCCGGGCCCGGACGGTCGGCCGGGTGGTCAACTACGAGCTGCACGCCCTGCCCGAGGACGCCTACGCCCAGGTCGCGGCGCTGCGCCTGGACATCGAGCGCGAGGTCAGCGCGCTGATCGAAGCGGGTGTGGCGGCCGGGGAGTTCGAGGTCTCGGAGGTGCGTACGGCGGCCCGCGCGGTCACCTCGCTGGGCATCGACGTCTCCCGCTGGTACACCGAGCGCTCCTCCGGCACGCCGGAGGAACTCGGCCGCCGCTACGGCGAGTTGGTGCTGCGGATGCTCGGCGCCCGGGTCTGACCGGGGCACGGGCCCGACGGGGGCACGGGCTTGACCGGGCTCCGGACGGCGAGCAGAATCGTATACGGAGTACGTGTGCCTCGTAGGCGTACAACGCCAACGCCAAGGCGCCCGCCACGGCCGGTCGTGGCGGGCGCCCTGCTGTCGGGCACGGTGGCTCCGGAGGATTGCCGGGGGAGGGCCGTCAGGCGGTGGCCAGGCAGAACTCCACCAGCCCGGCGTCCACGTCGAGGACGATCCGCTCCATCTCCGCCCACGCCGGGTGGAACTCCTTGCCCCACTCGACGGTGAAGCCGAGCACCTTGCCCTGGGCGGGGTCGACGAAGTGGCGGGAGAAGACGTAGTCGTCGCTGGTCCCGCTGGTCGGGTAGAGGTGGAACCCGGTCAGCGGCGTGTAGGCGGTGCCGCGCACGCCCTGGACGCCCCGGCAGAAGGCGGTGGCGAGTTCGAGGGCGGTGTCGACGTCGTCCTTGGGGATGTACTCGGCGTACGCGGTGTCGCCGGGCAGTCCGCGCTTGCCGTCGTAGGAGGTGTTGCGGAAGTTCATGTCCGGGTCCCCGGACTGGTTCTCGTCGTCGCCCCAGTTGTAGAGCATGTCCTGGGAGTAGCTGTGCACGTCGACGAACCACCGCGTCCCCGGGTAGTGGTCCAGCAGCCAGCGGACGTTGCGGGTCTCGGGCTCGGAGAAGGCGCTCGGGCCCTCGTACACCTGCTGGTCGCACGGGGAGGTGGACACCTGGGGGGTGGCGGTCGGGGCGAAGGCGGTGGTGAAGTCGAAGAGGAAGTCGTAGTTGCGGTTGAGGTCGACGCCGATGCAGTCCGGGTTCGAACTGCCGCCGGAGTTGGCCGGGTTGCGGTTCTTGCGCCACATCGGGTCGACGGTCTGGCTGTACAGCCGGCCGTCCGGGTTGACCAGGGGGAGGACCACCAGGTCGAGCCGGAGCAGCAGGTCCTGCACCTGCTGGGCCGTGATGGTGGTGGAGCCGTAGCCCAGGCCGGTGCCGGTCCGGAAGGCCTCCAACAGGTCGGCGGCGAAGTGGACGAGGATCTCGCAGCTGCCCCACTCTCGGGCGTGCACGCCGCCGATCAGCATCACGGCGTCCTTGGGGATGCGCGAGGGGCGGCCGAACTGCAGGGCGTGGGACGTGCGGCCCTCGACGGACGGTTCGGGGAGGGTGATCAGCTGGGCGGAACCGGGGTAGGACGCGGCCAAGCTGGTCACGGCGGACTCGACCTCGGTGATGTTCAGGTAGGACATGACGGGCCTCCCGGTTCAGCCGGCGAGCTTGGCGGCCAGGCCGTGCGGGACGGCGTCGTCGGCGGCGTAGCGGTCGCCGGTGCCGACCTCGGCCTGGGCAGCCCGGCCGTGCTCGCTGGCGTTGCCGGTCCGCGTGACGGTGACGCCCTCGCGTTCGAGCGCGGCGACCCGGTTCTCCGGGGCGTAGACGTCGATGCCGACGCTGCCGTCGGACTCCTGCCGCGGGCGGCCGCCGGTGTCGGGGCGGACCTCGCGCAGCAGGGCGCGCAGGGTGTCGGCGTCCCGGGCGGTGACGCGGAGCCTGAGGATGTCGGGCCGGGGTGGGGTGGGGGGTGTGATGGGGACGGCGGACATGACGACCTCGGGGGATTCGTACGGATATGTCCGACGTGTACCTCGTATCCTCAGGATCCGCCTTCGCCGTAGAAGTCGTCAAGGGGCGGCTCCGGCATCCCGTCCAGCAGGCGGTCCAGGCCGGCCAGCATCTCGGCCCGGTCGTCGAAGTCGGCGAAGCGGGGGACCAGCGCGCGCAGCCGCGGGTAGTCGGCCGCGGGCAGCCGGTGCAGGCCGAGGCGCAGCACCGGGTCCGGCTCGTCCGGGTTGTCGACCACCTGGCGCTTGTCCACCAGCAGGGAGCCCAGGTTCCAGGCCACGAAGGTGCGGTAGATCGTCAGTGCGGTGGTGTCGTCGAAACCGGCCCGGGCGAGCACCGCCAGGATGTGCTCGGTGAGGGCGAGGGCCGGCGCCGGGCGGCGGGACACCGGGACGGCCAGCGGGCGGGTGGCGACCAGCGGCAGGATCTCGGGGTGGGCGTGCGCCACGACGGCGAAGGCCTGGGCGATACGGCGCAGCTCCGTCCGCCAGCCGTGCTCGTGGCCGCCGCCGACGCCGGTGCGCAGCTGGGTGTTGATCTCGGTGAAGTAGGCCTCGGTCAGGCCGTCCAGCAGGGCTTCCTTGCCGGGGGTGTAGCGGTACAGGGCCATCGACTCGACGCCGAGCTCCGCCGCCAGCCTGCGCATGGTCAGCGCGCCGAGCCCCTCGCGGTCCACCAGGGCGACGGCGGCGTCCAGCACCAGGGGGCGACTCAGGCGCCCGCGCTTCTCGGGGCCGTCCCGCTCAGCCATGTCCGCACTCCTCCGAACTCCTCCGAGTCGGTGCCGCCGGGCCGTCGGCCGTGCCCGGGCGGCGGGGCCGGAGGGGGCCGGGGCCGGGCAGGTCGCAGGTTACACAGCGGATACAGAACCAGGATACAAGGGACGAATAGCCGGAAAACAGGCCCCGGTCGTGCCCCGGTCGGTGACGGAGCGCAACCGGTGACCGGGTGTGGCCCGGTGGGGCCTGGTGCGGCTGGGTAGGGCCCGGTGCGGCCGGGTCGGGTCATTGCAGCAGCAGCCGGACGGCGAGCCAGCCCACCAGCGCGGCCGAGCCCAGGGCGGTCCACCGGCGGCCGCGGGCCCCGGTCAGGGCCCGGCCGAGCAGGGCGCCGCCGAGGGCGAGCAGCAGTTGCCAGCTCGCCGAGGCGGCGAACACGGCGAGGGTGAAGACCGTGCGGGTGAGCGGGCCCGTCGGGCTGCCGGGGCCGTCGCCCAGGACCAGGGCGGCGAAGTAGAGCACCGTCAGCGGGTTGAGCAGGGTGATCCCGAGCAGGGTCAGGAAGGCCCGGGCGGGGCCGGGCGGGGTCTGGGCCGCCAGGGCGGCGGAGCCGGGGGTGCGCAGGGCGGTGGCGGCGGTGCGGACGGCCAGGGCGAGCAGGACGAGGGCGGAGACGATCCGCAGCGGCGTGGCCACCGGCGCCAGCAGCGGCGCGAGGCCGCTGCCGCCGAGGGCGGCCAGCACGGCGTACAGCCCGTCCGCGGTGGCCACGCCGAGGGCGGCGCAGGCCCCGGTGCGCAGCGAGGTCCGGGCGCTGAGCGCCACCAGGTAGGCCCCGACGGCCCCCACCGGGACGGCGACGCCCCACCCGGCGAGCAGCCCCGCGACCAGCGCGGCCCTCATGCGAGGGCGCGGTCGGGCCTCCGGGGGTGGCCGGGCTGCTGCTGCTGACCGGCGGCCGGGCGGGCGGCGGCGGTCACGGGCAGCGGGCGGGCAGGTGCGGTGGTCATGCGGTGATGGTGGCGGGCGGGGTGCCGGGGGTGCAAGTGGTTTCTCCGGTGAGGGCGGGTAGCGTGGGGCACTCCGTGGACACCGTTTCGAGGAGGCCCCCGATGACCAGTCAGAACGACCACGTGCGCGAGCTGTTGGCCGAGGCCTGGCGGTCCTGGGCGGAACGCGGCGCGGCCCTCGGGGCGGCCGACTGGGACCGGCCGACCCGGCTGACCGAGTGGACCGTACGGGACCTGTACGCGCACGTGGCACCGGTGCCGGAGATGTTCACCGGACTGCGCGGGGCCGTCCTGGACGGTCCGGCCGAACTGACCTGCGGGGCGGACGTCCTGCGCACCTTCAACCGGCCGGGCGGGCTCGCCCACACCGCCGCCGGACAGGTCGCCGAGCTGGCCAGGGAAGCGGCCAGGGCGAGCGAACCGGCGGCGCTGATCGCCCGGTTCGGCACCGAGGGCCCGGAGGCCCTGGCCGGACTCGCGGACCTGCCGCCGAGCACCGTGGTGGCGCACCCGCTGCTCGGCAGCGTCACGGTCGGGGCGCTCGGCGAGGTGGCGCTGATGGAGGCGACCGTCCACCTGCTGGACCTGGTCGCGGCCGTCGGCGGCCCCGCCCCGGCCGAGGGGGCGCTGCGGTTCACCCGCGGGCTGCTGGCCGAGGTCGCCGACCCGGTGGCCTTCATCGAGGCGGCGGCGGGCCGCGCTTCGGAGCCGGTGCTGCCCGTCATCCGCTGAGCCGGTGCTGCCCGTCATCCGCCGAGCCGGTCGACCACTGACCCGGAGGGTCCCGTTCCCGCTGGTCAGTCGTATGCTGGGGGCTCGGAGAACGCGTCACTCGGGGGGATGTCGATGGACCGGTTGTGGGACCTCTGGTGGCTGCTGCCGATGGTGATCTACGGCGGCTCGGATTTCGCCCGCAGGGCGCTGAAGAACCGCCACCAGCGCAAGCTGGAGGTGCTGGAGGCGAAGGAGCGGCAGCGGGTCGCCCTGGAGGCGGCCGGCCGCCCGCCGGAGCCGGTCTGCGGCTGCACCCACCACCTGGCCAAGCACGACAAGCAGGGCCGCTGCCACGAGGTGGTCGAGGCGCCCACCGGCTGGGACGCCGACCGGCGCCCGGTGAGCTACGAGCCGCGGCAGTGCAACTGCCAGCAGTACGTGGGGCCGGAGCCGCTGGGCACGGTGTTCGCGCCGGAGCTCACCGACCGCTGAGCCCGGCGTCGTCCGGCCCGCCGCCCTGGTAGGCCCGTCCTGGCAGGGCCGCCCTGGCAGGCCCGTCCTGGCAGGGCCCGCCCTGGTAGGGCCCGCTGCTCCCCGCGCCGTCGGTCCGGTGCGGGGAGCAGCGGTGTTCCCGGTCAGCCCAGGGCGAGAGCGCTCAGCCGGTCGGCGGCGCCGTTGAAGAGGTCCTGGTCACCGGGGAAGGTGCCGGAGTCGGCGTACTGCCAGAAGGTCTGGTAGCCCCAGCCGTTCGGCAGGGTGCCGGCGGTGGAGGAGTAGCGGGCGATCCAGAGCGGGTTGGTGGCGCCGAAGCCGCCGTAGTTGCCGGTGCAACTCGCCCACCAGTTGGTCGTGGTGTAGAGGGTGGGGTAGCGCCCGGTGCGGTTGCGGACGGTGGTGGAGAAGTCCCGGATCCAGCTGACCATGGCGCTCTGGCCGAGGCCGTAGCAGCTGGCACCGTACGGGTTGTACTCGATGTCGAGGGCGGGCGGCAGGGTCGCGCCGTCGGCGGACCAGCCGCCGCCGTGGTCGACGAACCAGTTGGCCTGGGCGGAGCCGGAGGAGTTGTTCGGCAGCGCGAAGTGGTAGGCGCCGCGGATCAGTCCGGCGTTGTACGAGCCGTTGTACTGCTGGGCGAAGTACGGGTTGGTGTAGCTGGTGCCCTCGGTGGCCTTGACGTAGGCGAACTGGGCGCCGTTGGCCGCCGCCGTGGACCAGTCGACGTTGCCCTGGTAGCTGGCGACGTCCAGCCCGGGGGTCTGGGTGGCGGCGAGGGCGGGCAGCGGCGACGCACCGGTGCGGCCCTCGTGGGCGGCGACGGTGGAGCCGGCGAAGTCGCGGTCGGGGTGGAAGGCCGGGCGGGCCTCGGGGGTGGGGGTGAGGGCGGGGCCGGTGGGGGCGAGAGGGGCGGGGTCGGCCGCGTAGGCGGGCGCGGTGACGCCGGTGACCAGGGCGGTCGCGGCGGCGAGTGCGGCCAGTACGGGGAGCCGACGGCGGGTCGTGGGTCTTCTGCTGGTACCGGTGGGGCGGGCGGAGCGGGAAGAGCGGGGCATGGACACTCCTCTGGTTCCGGTGTCTGGTTCCGGTGCGAATGGCCCAACGGGCTTGGTGCGGACGGTGGTTGGACCGACCGGGGAGCAGGTTAGCCATGTACCCGCCAGCTGCGCCAGGTGCCTGCGTCCGGGGCAGGGGGGCGATGTGGCACGATGCATAAAAGTCGACATTCACCAGAACGCCGACCGTCACGAGAACGAGGTAGCGCCATGCCCGAGACCGCCGCCAGGACCGCCGGTGAACTGACCTTCCGTCCCGCGACCCCCGCCGACGTCCCGGCGCTGGTCGAGCTGGTCGAGTCCGCCTACCGGGGTGAGGCCAGCAAGGCCGGCTGGACCACCGAGGCGGACCTGCTGGGCGGGCAGCGCACCGACGCCGAGGGGGTGGCGGAGGCCGTCGGCCACGCCGAGGGACTGGTGCTGCTGGCCGAGCGCGACGGTGAGCTGCTGGCCTGCTGCCAGCTGGAACGGCGGGGCGAGCGGGCCTACTTCGGCATGTTCTCGGTGCGCCCGGGCCTCCAGGGCGGCGGGATCGGGCGGCTGGTGCTGGCCGAGGCGGAGCGGCTGGCCGGCGAGGAGTGGGGGGTCGGCACGATGGAGATGACCGTCATCGAGCAGCGCGCGGAGCTGATCGCCTGGTACGAGCGCCGCGGCTTCCGCCGTACCGGCGTGTACAGCCCGTTCCCGTACGGCGACGAGCGCTTCGGCGTCCCGCGCCGTCCGGACCTCCGGTTCGAGCAGCTGATCAAGGAGCTGTAGGGGCGGGTTCGACGGGGCTCGGCGAAGGGCGATTTGTTGATCGTTTGATGGTCTGTCGTCCTACTGATGCAACGTCAAGTCGCTGAGCTGGGGCGATGCGGAGATGTCATACCTCGTTCATGATTGGTCCAGACCAATGTGAGAGGCTGAGGACGTACGGCGAAGTTCCGTCCGATGCCCAGGGGGGCCATTTCCGCATGCCCGTACTCCATGGCACCGCCATGTCCGCACCCGAGACCGGTCCGCGCCGGACGCCCGCGGACCCCGACCTCCGACTCCCCAGCCCGCCCGACGACCAGGAGCTCTACTGGTACTTCGGCCCGCAGCGCCGCTGGGTGCTGCTCTGCGCCACCCTCTCCTACGCGGGAGCCACCGCCACCCTCGGCCTGTTCGCCCTCAGTAAGCCGCTGCTCTGGCCGTTCCTGGTGCTCACCGTGCTCAACGCCGCCACCTGGCTGCTCTCGCTCACCGACGGCCAGCGGGCCCGCCGCTTCACCCGCGACTCGCACGACCTGCTGCTGCGCGCCTGGAGCCCCGCCCGCCACCCGAGCGTGGACCTGCTGCTGCCCACCGCCGGCGAACCGCTCGCCGTCCTCGACAACGCCTACCGGCACACCGCCGCCGTCCAGTGGCCCGGTGAACTGACCGTGCTGGTCCTCGACGACGCCGACCGCCCCGAGGTGCGCGAACTCGCCCGCTCCTACGGCTTCCAGTACCGCGCCCGCCCCGACCGCGGCCGCTTCAAGAAGGCCGGCAACCTCAACCACGGCCTGGCCGAGGGCACCGGCGAGGTCATCGCCGTCCTCGACGCCGACTTCTGCCCCCGCCCCGACTTCCTGCACCACCTGGTGCCCTACCTCGACAACCCCGAGGTCGGCATCGTGCAGAGCCCGCAGTGCTTCGACACGGACGCCGACATGTCCTGGCTCGAACGCGCCGCCGGAGCGACCCAGGAGATCTTCTACCGCTGGATCCAGCCCTCCCGGGACGCCCAGGACGGCACCGTCTGCTGCGGCACCAACGCGCTCTACCGACGCGCCGCCCTGCAACGGATCGGCGGCTTCGCCGAGATCGACCACAGCGAGGACCTCTACACCGGCCTCGCCCTCGCCCGGGCCGGCTGGAGCACCCGGTACGTCCCCGCGCTGGTCGCCAAGGGCATGTCGCCCACCGGTCTGCCCGCCTTCATCAGCCAGCAGTACCGCTGGTGCCTCGGCTCGCTCGCCCTCGTCCGCGACCCGGACTTCCGCAGTGGCCCGCTCCCCCGCTCGGCCCGGCTGTGCTTCTGGAACGGCATCCTCGGCTACGTCACCAGCGCGGTGAACGTGTTCGCCGTGCCGCTGCCCGCGCTGATCATGCTGTTCTTCGCCCCCGAGGAGATCCAGCCCTGGCAGGTCCTGCCCTTCCTGCCGCCGATCTGGGTCGCCCTGGTGCTGCTGCCCGCGATGTCCCGCACCCGCTGGCGCTTCGAGGTCACCCGGGTCCAACTCCTGGGCGGGCTCTGCCACGTGATCGCCATCGCGCACGCGCTGCGCCGCCGCTCCGCCGACTGGGTGCCCACCGGCGCCGTCTCCGGCGGAACCGCCCTGGCCCGCAGTGTCGCCCGACTCGGCGTCGGCTGGCTCGGCCTCGTCATCCTCGCGGGCGCGGCCGGCCTGGTGCGCGCCGGGCTGGAGTACGGCTGGCGGCCCTTCTGGGCGCTCGCCGCGCTGCTCGGGCTCACCGCGTACACCATGATCCCGCTGATCAGGTCGCTGTGGCCGCTGCTCGGCACGGGCCGGGCCGCGCGGGCCGCGGACGGCGGCAAGGGCGCCGCCGTCGGAGAGGTCGCCGCACCGGCGCGGCGCCGCACCGGACTCGGACCCGACCTCGGCTTCGGCCGGGCGGAAGCCGTCGCCGTCACCGCCGTGCTGCTGCTCTGCGGGGTGCTCGCCTCCGGCTGGGCCGACCCGCTGATCTTCTGACCGCTCGGTTCCTGCGCCCGGGTCCTGCGCCCGGTTCCCTCCGCCTGGTCCCTCTGCTCTTCCCCGCTCTTCCCCGTTGCGTTTCCTTGCGCGTCGCCCCACCGGCGCGGACCCCCGCCGCCCGGCCGCCCCATCGGCCCGGCGGGCCCGACCACCGCTGCCAGCCCAGCAAGGAGCACCGCCGTGTCAACGGCCGTACCACCACCGACGTCGTCCGCGTCCTCGGACGAACTGCTGCCCGGAGTCGTCCGGGTGGACCGGCAGGCCGCTGCCGCCGGAACCACCTCCACCTCCGCCTCTCCGTCCGACTCCGATTCCGCCTCCGGCACCGGCACCGGCACCGCCTCCGGCACCGTCGCGTCGACGGGTGAGCCCCGCCGCCGTGCCGCCTTCCGTCCCGACATCGAGGGACTGCGCGGCATCGCCGTGCTCTCCGTCCTGGCCTACCACGCGGCCGTCCCCGGCCCGACGGGCGGCTTCGTCGGCGTCGACGTCTTCTTCGTCATCTCCGGCTTCCTGATCACCGGTCTGCTCACCGGCCGCCCGATCGGCCTGTGGGACTTCGCCGCCCGCCGCGCCCGCCGCATCCTGCCCGCCGCCGCCACCGTCCTGGTCGCGACCGCCGCCGCCGGCGGCGCGCTGCTCGACCCGCTGCGCGGCACCGACCTCGCCCACGACCTGATCGCCTCCGCCGGCCAGTTCGCCAACTGGCGCTTCGTCGGCCAGCAGACCGACTACCTCGCCGCCGAACACGACCCCAGCCCGCTCCAGCACTTCTGGTCCCTCGGCGTGGAGAACCAGTTCTACCTGCTCTGGGGCGTCCTGCTGCTCGGCCTCGCCCGCTACCTGCACGGGCGCCGCCGGACCCTGGCGATCACCCTCGCCACCCTGGCCGTCGGCGGGGCCTCGCTGGCGCTCTGCCTGCGCTGGACGGCGACCTCGGCGCCGCTCGCCTACTTCTCCACCGGCAGCCGGCTCTGGGAGTTCGCCACCGGAGCCTGCGCTGCCCTGCTGGGCAGCGCCCTCGCCGCCCGAACCGCGGGCCGTACCGCCGGTCGTGACCTCGTCCCCGCCCCCGCGGGCGGGCGCGGCTCCGGGCGGGCGGTGACCCGGGTGCTGCGGCTGGTCGGCTGGGCCGGCCTGGCGGCCGTGCTCGCTTCGGTCTTCCTGTACGACCGCACCACCCCCTTCCCCGGCGCGGCCGCCCTGCTGCCCGTCCTCGGCACCGCGGCCCTGCTGCTCGCCGCCCCCGCCGACCGGATCGTCGGCGGCGTCCTCGCCAGCCGCCCGCTGCGGGCCGCCGGACGCCTCTCGTACGCCTGGTACCTGTGGCACTGGCCGGTGCTGACCATCGCCCAGGCCCGGTACGGCCAGCTGACCTGGCCGGTGCTGCTCGCCCTGACCGCCGCCAGCGCGCTGCCGGCCTGGCTCACCTTGCGGCTCGTCGAACAGCCCCTGCGGTACGGCAGCACCCCGGCGCCCCGGCGCGGCCTCGCCGTCGGCGCCAGCGCGCTCGTCATCCCGCTGATCGCCGCGCTCACCCTCGGCGGCGGCACCGTCCGCGCGCTCGGCGGCACCGCGGACACCGCGACCGTCGCCCCCGCCGGAGCCGTGGACGGGCCCGCCCTGCTCGCCCCCGGCGCCCGGGTGCTCGGCCTCACCCCCTCGCTCGCCCGCGCCCGGGAGGACTTCCCGCCCGGCAAGGGCTGCGAGATCCCGCTCAACGCCGACAGCAGCCCCCGCTGCCTCTTCGGCAACCAGGACAGCCCCGACCGGATCGTGCTGCTCGGCGACTCGCACGCCGGGCAGTGGATCTCCGCCGGGCTCGCCCTCGCCGAGCAGCGGCACTGGGCCCTGGAGGTGCTGGTCAAGCCCGGCTGCCCGCTGGCCACCCTGACCGTGCGCAACAACGTCCTCGGCCGCACCTTCGACGAGTGCGACCGCTGGCGCGAGAACACCCTCACCCGGCTCACCTCCGGGCCCAAGCCCCGGCTGGTCCTGATGGCCGGCCTCAACCGCTACGGCAGCCAGGAGGAACGCACCGAGGGCTGGACCCGCACCCTCGACCGCCTCACCGCGCTCGGTGCCCCGCTCGCCTACCTGGGCGACACCCCGATGCCGGGCAAGGACATCCCCACCTGCCTGGCCGCCTCCGACGGCCGCTCCGACGCCTGCTTCTTCCCGCGCGACACCGCCTTCGAGCCCGACCCGATGCTCGACGGCGGCCTCGCGGCCCGGTACGGCGTGCGCACCCTCGACCTCGGGCCGCTGCTCTGCCCGGGCAGCGGGGCGAGCTGCCCGGCCGTGCTGGAGGGCGTGGTGCTCTACCGGGACACCGGGCACATCACGGACACCCTCGCCCGGGTGCTGGCGCCGCGGATCGACAAGGGGGTGCTGGGCGCGCCGTGAGGGTGGGGCGGGGGGAGGTGCACTGCCCGCCCTGCCCTGCGGGCTCAGGCCAGCACTGCCCCGCGGGCTCAGGTCAGCACCGGCTCGCGGGGCAGCTCCCCCAGGCGGGAGTCCGCCCCGACGATCCGGAACACCCCCGGCCCCACCTCCTCGGAGCGGCTGCGGATGTCCATGTAGAGGTGGGCGGGCCACTCCGTCCGCAGCGACCAGCTGACGCCGATCAGATCGGCGCCGTCCAGCCGGGCGCCGGTCAGGTCCGCGTCGGTCAGATCGGCGTGGGCCAGGCCGGCGCCCGTGAAGTCCCCGTCGACCAGGACGGCGGCCGCGAGGCAGGCGTGCTCCAGGGTCGCGCGGGACAGGTCGGCGCCGGTGAGGTCCGCCGAGGTGATGTACGCCTGGCTCAGGTCGGCCCTGGCCAGGGCGCCGCCGCGCAGCGTCGCCCCGGCCAGCACCGCCCCGCACAGCTGGGCCCGGCGCAGGTCCGCCCCGTCCATGGCGGCGCCGGTGAGCAGGGCGTAGCGCAGGTCGGACTCCGGCAGCCGGGTGTCGCGGAGCCGGGCGCCCGCCAGGTGGGCGTTGAAGAGCTGGGCCCGCACCAGGTTGGCGCCGGACAGGTCGGCGGCGTACAGGTTCGCGTCGTCCAGCGTCGCGTCCGACAGGTCGGCGCGCCACAGTTCGGCCTGGCAGAGGTTGATGTCGGTCATGATCGCCGAGCTCAGGTCCACGTCGTGGAGCCGCGCGCCGGCCAGGCTCGCGCCCGTCAGGTCCGCCGCCCGCAGGTCGGCCCCGGACAGGTCGGCGCCGGCCAGCTCGGCGTTGTGGAGCACCGCGCCCGGGCCGGGCACCCGGAGCGGCTCGAAGGCCAGGGCGGCCCGCAGCCAGGTCCGGAAGCCCTCGCCCGGCGGCTCCTGGGCCCGGCCGGCCGCCGACCCCCGTCCGTCCCGTACGGAATCACCGGCCACGACGCCTCCTCCGCTGGTCGGCCCCGTCGGCGGGGCCGTACCTGCCGTCCAGTCTGCCGTTCACGCTGTCGTTCACCCTGCCGTCCACCCGGGGCACGATCGGGGTCCGGAGCGGTCCGGGCCGGGGCCCGGACCTCGGCTCGGAGCCCGGCCCGGAACGCGGCCCGGAGCCTGGCCCGGACCTCGGCTCGGCCCCCCGTGGTGGCGAGGGGAGGTCCGCGCGCGACGGGCCGCGCGCGAACATCTGCTGCAGGATCTGCGGCGCCGCGATGCCGATCGCCAACGCCCCCACCGGGCCCGCCACCTGGTTCGAGGCGGTGGACGCCGCCGTCACGATCACCCCGACGCTCAGCCGGATCGCCACCGCCACCACGTACGGAGCCAGCTTCATCTGCCCCCGGTACGTCCACGGGAAGCCGCCCACGGAGTTGATCCGCTCGTGGAGGGTCCACGCCTCGATGGCAGCCGCACCACCGAGCCCCCACAGGCATGCAGCCAGCATCTGCATCCGAGCAACTCCTCGCACCCACCGCACCGTTGATTCCCGACGGCCCTCTCGCCGACCATGCTGGTGCACCGGGCCGTGCACTGCCGGGCCCGCCACCCCGCAGGGCACCGATCCTCGGGAACTACCGGCGTTTCGGGGGCGGGCGCGGGCCCGCCGTGGTAATGCGCTCGTGCGGGTGTGGGTGGGTGCGTGGGGACGTGAGGGTGGACGTGAGGGTGGGTGGACGTGCGGGCGTCGGGTTCCGGTCAGCCGTAGACGCCGCGGCAGAGCCGGGCCTGCTCGGAACCGGCCGGCCAGCGGCCCATCCGCTCCGCCTGGTCGCAGATCGTCCCCTGACCGAGCGAGGGCAGCCCCGGCGCCCCCGGGCCCGCGTTCGGTGCCGGGCGGCCGGACGGGCTCGGCCGCGGGCTGCGACCCCCCTTGGAGTGCGGCGAGGCCGAGGCGTGCGGGGCTCCGCTCCGGTCCGCCCCGCTACCCGGAGCTGCCGCCGCCGTGGCCGTGGCCGGGTCACCGCCCGGCAGGGCCGGGGCGCCCCCCGGCGCGGGGGAGGGGCCGGGGGACGGTGAGGGCGTGCCGGCCGGCGGAGCGAGCGGCAACAGGCCGGACGGCGTGGCCGACGGCGAGGCCTCCGGCAGGGCCACCACCCGGACGTCGTCACCCGACCCCGGACCGCACATCACCAGCAACGCGGCCAGCACCACCAGCGTCCCGCCGGCCGCCACCACCCGGGCCCTCCGCGACCGGTGCAACGGCGGAGGCGTGCCGCCGGGCGGCGGACCCGCCTGCGGGGGCCCGGCCTGCGGGGGTCCGGCCTGCGAGGGGCCCGCCGACGAGGGCTGCGCCCGGAACGGCTCCGCCTGCGACGGGATCGGGAGGGGGACGGGAGGTGGCTGCCAGGCGTTCGACGGCCACTGCCACTGTCCTCCGGTGGGCTGCCCAGTCATGTGCTCGTCCTTCCAGCGCCGCCCCCGCCGTACCTTTCCGTGCTCAACGAGCGCGCCGACCACGGGACATGACCCGGAAGAGGGGTCTGGACGGGCGCTGATTGCCGCCGACCCACATGCTGGGGGTCATGGAGACCAACAGCACGTCCGCACACCTGGTCGAGGTGGCCGAGTTCCGGGCCGACAGCCGCTACCGCCTGGTCCACCTCGAAGGCCGCGGCTGGGAACCCCTCGCCCCCGAGGAGTTCGAACCCCGCATCCACCAGCTCTTCCCCGACCTCGACCCGCACGACCCCGTCAAGGTGCACTGGGCCGACCACCCCTGGGAATGGCCGAGTTGGCACCCCGGCGAAGCCTGAGCCACTGATCGCCCGGCCGTCGGGTTCGCTACGCTTTCCGGGTGAGCGTGGATCACTTCTGGCGCCGCCTGCCAGGCCAGGCCGTGGACGCCTGTTCGCCCGAGGAACTCGGCGAACTCGTGCCCCGGAGCCGCGACGTCCGGTACGACCGGCTGGTCGCCGCCGGACTCGCCCTTGGCGTACGGCGGACCGCCGTCCTGATGGAACTCGCCCTCACCGAGAACGGCCTCCACCCCGACCCGGCCGCCCGGCTCCCCGTCTACGGCGGTACCCGCCGTGACACCGGGGCCGGGATGCCGGTGCTGCGGCCCGACCAGGTCGCCGCCGCCTTCACCTTCCTGCGCGACTCGGCGCTCGGCGAACTCGTCCGCCAGCAGGACACGGTGCTCGCCCGGCGGGTCGCCCAGCTCGACTCCGAACCGCCCTGGTCCGAGTCCTGGGCCGCCCGCGTCGTCAACGACCTGCGCGACCTGCGGGACTTCTTCGCCGGCGCGGCCGCCGCGGGGGACGCCGTCGTCGTCCGGGAATCCGAATGAGGAGCCGAATGCGATCCGCCGAATCGATACGCTCTGCCGAACCGATGCGCCCCGCTGAACCGATGCGCCCCGCCGAACCGATACGCCCCGCCGACTCGGAGGGCCCGCCGGGGACGGTCGGCTACGGCGAGGCAGCGGAACAACTCGCCGTCCAGTACGAGAGCGTGGACTTCGCCGAGGTCCACCGCTCCCTGCTGCACCTCTACCCGGCCGCGCCCGCCGCCGTCCTCGACATCGGCGCCGGCACCGGCCGTGACGCGGCCGCCCTCGCCGCCCTCGGCCACCGGGTCACCGCCGTCGAACCGACCCCCGAACTACGCGCCGTCGGTGCCCGCCTGCACCCCCGCGCGGGCATCCGCTGGATCGCCGACGCCCTGCCCGACCTGCCCGAGCTGACCGCCCGGGGCGAGCAGTACGACCTCGTCCTGATCACCGCCGTGTGGATGCACCTCACCCCCGCCGAACGCCCGCCCGCCCTGCAGGCCGTGGCCCGCCTCCTCGCCCCCGGCGCCCGCCTCGCCCTCACCCTGCGCCACGGCCCCGTCCCGCCCGGCCGCCGCATGTTCGACCTCCCGCCCGACCACACCACCGCCCAGGCGGAAGCCCACGGCCTCCACCTCCTCCACCAGGGCGAGCGGTCCGACCTGCACGCCCGTACGGACGTGACCTGGACCGAACTGGTCTTCCAGCGCGGCCACCGGCCCCCGCCCCCGCCGCTCTGACAGCGGCCCCGCCGCCGCTTTGACACCGGCCCCCGGGAGCGCGACGATCCGGACATGAGCCCTGCTCCCGCGGCCGCGAGCCTCGCTCTCGCGCACCACACGGGCCTGATCCTCGCCGAGGTCGCCGGCCTGCTCCTGGTGTTCGGCGGGATCTGGCTGGTCGCGGCGCAGATCCCCCGCTTCCGGCACCCGGTCGCCCGGACGGTCGTCGCCGGGACGGCCTTCACCGCGGCCGGAGTGCTGCTGATCATCGCCGTCCGCTGGGGGCACTTCGGCTAGGGCCGCTCTGCCGGGGTCGTCGGCCGGGTCCGTCGGCCGGGCCTGCCTGCTACGGGCCTGCTTGCCGGGACCGGGCCCCGGGGTAAACCCGGTGACACGCGCGTGGCGTGCGGCGAGACTGGCGACGTACGCGAACCGGCAGGGGGAAGGGCAGCACGTGGCACTGGTGAAGAAGGGGTCCCGTCGCATCGTCGTCGACGGCGTCGAGTACCGCTGGCGGATGAGCAGGAAGCACTGGTGCTGCGACTACGACGCCGGCACCCTCGGCTACGTGGTGGAGGACGCGGCCCGACCCGGTACGACCCTCGTCGTGGAGACCGGACGGCCGGAGACGTCCGTACCCCGGCTGGTGCCCGCCGAGGTCGTCCTGCCGGCCGAGGTCGCCGCCGGGATCCGGGCCGCCCGGTCGCAGGGCTGGACGCCCACCGCCGCCGGCTCGCCGTTCCAGCTGCGCCACTCCGCGGTCCGCCACGACCCGCACGAACCTTACGTACCGCGAGAAGCAGCCGAGCACCGAGAGCGATGACCATGACGAACCACCCGGCCGGGGACCAGGCCGCCGCCCACCGCGCCGTCGAGAACCTGATCGCCCGCTACGCCGAACTGGTCGACGACGGGGACTTCACGGGGCTCGGGGAGCTCCTCGCCGACGCCGTCTTCACGGGCAGCGGCGAGCCCCTGCGCGGGCGCGCGGAGATCGAGCGGATGTTCCGCGAAACGGTGATCCGCTACGAGGACGGCACCCCGCGCACCCAGCACGTCACCACCAACCTCGCCGTCGACGTCGACCCGGCGGCGGGCACGGCGACGGCACGCTCCTACGTCACCGTCCTCCAGGCCCTCCCCGGCCTTCCGCTCCAGCCCATCGCCGCCGGCCGCTACCACGACCGCTTCGAACACCGCGACGGCGCTTGGCGGTTCGCGGCACGCCGGGTCCGGATCACCCTGGTCGGGGACGTCAGCCGCCATCTGCGACCGGCGGCCGACCAGGGGTAGCCGCCACCCCTACCTGCTACGCCCCCACCTGCCACGTCCTCACTCGCTACGTCCTCACCCGCTACGCCCCGGCCTGCTGGTAGAGCGTCACCAGGAGGCCGTGCACCGGCTCGCCCTCCGGGTCCTCCTCGGCTTCGTCGACCAGCGCGGCCAGCGCCTCGGCCAGCTTCGCCGCCTTGGCGGGGCTGAGCCGTAGGTGGCGCAGCGTCATGAGGTGGTCGACGGGTGAGCGGTCCAGCTCCTGGGCGACGGCCCCGAACAGCGCGGCCGTGCCCTCGGCCCGGGGCTCGGCGACGAGGAGGCGTTCGGCGGTCCGCCGGTAGTACTTCTCGGTGCCGCCGCGCACCCGTCGCGTTCCCGCGTCCTGGACCAGCCCCGCCTCGCCCAGCACCCTGAGGTGGTGGGAGACGCTGCCCTTGTTCGCCCCCAGCTGCGCGGCGAGCCGGCTGATCGTCGACGGCCGGGTGCTCAGGGCGAACAGCAGGCGCTGGCGCATGGGGTGGGCGAGTGCGGAGTGCTGGAGCGGCGTGGTGATCCGCTGCACGTCCTCGCTGTCGCCTTCGTCTTCATCCGGTTGGTGGCTCACCCGATCAAGCGTTAAGTACGGTTGACGCTTTGGCAAGCCGCTGGTCTACTCCCTCCCATGACCTCCACACCTTCCACCCCGTCACTGCCCGTGCCGCAGGACGCGCCGCTGCCCGCGCCGCTGCCCGCGCCGCTGGACGCCGTCGCCGTCGTCGAGTCGATCGCCGACCTGGTCGGCGAGAACTACGTCTTCCCGGACGCCGCCGAGCAGTTGGCGGACCTGCTGCGCCGCCGCAACGCCGATGGCCGCTACCGGTCCCTGGACGTCGAGGAGTTGGCCGACGCGGTCACCGCCGACCTGCGGTCCGTCAACGGCGACCTGCACCTGGCCCTCAAGTACCACGCCGTGCCGGTGCCGCCGGAGCGCGGCGCGGCCGTACTCGCCGCGATGCGGCGGGACTTCGACGCCTCTCTGGGCGGCGTGCCACGGGTGGAACTCCTCGACGGCGGCGTCGCCGTCCTGGAGATCGGGCCCAAGATGTTCCCGCTGGACTGGGCGGCCCAGCCGCTGGCCGCGGCGCTCTCACTGGTGGCCCCCGCCCGCGCCCTCGTCCTGGACCTGCGCCGCAACACCGGCGGCGATCCGGACACGGTCGCCTTCGTCTGCGGCTACCTGCTCGACCGCCGCACGCACCTCAACACCCTGCTCTCGCGGCAGGGCGCGGTGGCCGAGCAGTCCTGGACGCCCCCGTTCGTGCCCGGCGCCCGCTTCGGCGGCAGCAAGCCGCTGTACGTGCTGACGAGCGGGAACACCTTCTCGGCGGGCGAGGAACTCGCCTACGACCTGCAGCAGTTGGGCCGCGCCGAGATCGTCGGGGAAGCCACCCGGGGCGGCGCGCACCCGCGCGAGGGCTGGACGGTGCACCCCCACCTGGAGCTCAGCGTGCCCGTCGCCCGCGCCCTCAACCCGGTCTCGGGCACCAACTGGGAGGGCACCGGCGTCCGGCCCGACGTCCCGTGCGACCCCTCGACGGCGCTGGACCGCGCGCTGGCCCTGGCCGTGGCGCGCCTCGCGTAGGGCATCAGAGCCTCAACGGCTCGAAGGTGCCGTCCCGGAAGGTGAGGTCGGTCGGCTCGGCACCGAACTCCTCGCGCAGACAACCGCCGTAGCCGGGTGTCGTCGAGCCAGAGCGTGCGGCCCTACAGCCCCCACGCGTGGCGCGGGCCACCGGCCGTGAAGCTTAAGGAGTCTTCAGCAGAGATCGTCAACGATCTTTCACGCTGCTAGCTTGGCACCGCCTTCGAGCTGATGGCAATTCAGTTCGCGGGGCTGGATATTCGCGGCCGCGATGCGGACCAAGGAACGGGAACAATGGCAGTCAAGACGATATGGCGCAGCAACCGGGCAAAAGCCGCCGGTATCGCAGGGGTGGCGCTCTCCCTGGGCGTTCTCTGCGTACCCGCCGGTGCGGCATCACCCACGGCGAATCCGGCGCCGACCACGGGCGCGGTCTCCGAGGTCACCGAGTGGCCCGCCGAGCTGGGGCCCGCCCCCGAGGAATGGGGCGGGGTCACGCTCCAGCCCGACGACGAGGACGCGTCGCCCGTCCTGGAGACCAGGAATGTGGGGGGCGGCACCTGGAACTTCGGCACGGTGCGCGACGGGGCCCTCAAGAAGTGCTACTCCCAGTACATCCACGGGGAGCAGGAGCACCACGCAACCGTCGTCATGGACGACGTGACCGACAGGGACCAGAAGGGCCCCAAGGAGTGGGCGAAGGCCGCCGTCAAGGGAGGCTGGGCGCGGGGCTGCAGCTTCTACTGGGGTAAGGACTAGGGCCCACGGGGCCGGCTCGACGGCCGGAGCCCTGCCGACGGGCTCCGGCTCCGATTGACCTGCAAGTATCGGACATACCGTGAGGTGCCGAGTGGCCGCGAAATGGCCCAGATTCCGAATTCATCCGTACGTCGCCGGACTGGCCGCCGGTGCCTCTCTTGGTTGCCTCGGCCCTCTGCTCATCGGCGTCGACGATGACGCCGTCCAGGCCGTTCACATCGTTGCGAGCACCGGATGTTCCTGGGTTGCGCTGGCTTTCTTCGTCGGCCTTTCACAGGCCACAAGGCTCAAGGCCGCGATCATGGCGCCACTGGCCCTGATCACTGGGGTCCTCGCCTACTACCTCGTCAAGGTTCTCCAAGGTGGCTATCGGACCTTCGACCTCAACACCGACCCCATGGGGACGGACATCCACATATCCTGGGCCGAGGTCTTCGACCACGTCACAGTGTGGTGCTCGGCGGCGACAGTCCTCGGCCCGCTTCTCGGCGCCGCAGGAAACACGGCCCGCAGCCGACAACTGCGCGACCTTCCTGCCCGAATGGCCGTTCCCGTGCTGGTCATCATCGAAAGCGCACGCCGGCTCAGCCTCTCCGCCGCGTTCTCGCCCCCGGCCAGCAGAGCCACCTGGACGGCAACCCTGGCCGTCTCGATCGCCGCAGCGACGGTCATCCTGACGATCGCCTCGGTGCGCCACTGGAGAACGCGCAGCGACAGGAGCGCGGTCGTCTAAGGCTGCCCCGTTCAAGTAGGTGAGGGGGCGTTGACGGTCGCGGTACGGTCCCCGGGTGGAGCTCTTGAACCCGGCCTGCCCGTTGCACGGACCCGGCATCGACCCCTCGTCCTTGGTCGGTAGCCGGCTCGTCGGGGTGCTGGCGTCGTGGCACATTCACGACGGACACCCTGGCGACGGCCCGGTCGAGGTGTGGCTGATCGACGATCGAAACGGGTCCACCAACATTGCCAGCGGCACGGACTGGTGCCTCATGGTCGAGTCCTCCGGGCCTGAGGACGGGTTCGACATGGGCGACTGGGGTCGGATCGACGTTCTGCCCGTAGGCGACGAGACCCCGTTCGCGGCCCACCTCGGCGAGGCGGTGCTCGAAGTCCGGCAGGAGTGGAAGCCGGCAACAGGGCGTGTGGCGCTTGAGCTGGACTTCCCATCGGGCAGCGTCCGCTGCGAGAGCTGGAGCGGAGACCTCCGTCTCCTGGCCGTGGACAGACCCGCGGACCCGACCACACCAAGGCCATAATCTCGGGATGGTTGGTGTGGTCACGGCGTCGCAGCCGTCCTGGACAGGCCTATTCACGGGGCTGGGCCCGCGCGGCTGTAACCACTCAAAGATCAATTGCGGGACGCGCCCCAAGTTTGTTCTTCAACCTTTGGGCTTGTCGTTCAACGTCCGGCTTCGAACAGGCGGGCCGGCCCGGTGATCAGCTGTCGGGCACTCCCGGGGGCGCCGCACGGCCACCGCGTGCAAATGACACCAGATCGTTGCCGCGATCTGGCTCTCACCAGCAAGAACGCACTCAAGCTCTGTATACGATCACTCCTGTGAATGAAACGCACGGCATAGTTCAGTGGATGATCGACCTGCTCTGGGAAGAAACGGTCAAGCAACTCGGTGTCGTCGCTCTCACCGTGGTGGGGATCGGTTACCTCGCTCGAATCGAGCGGTCACGACGGACGGCGGGGCGTTGATCGCCCACTCGTCCGAGTGTTCCTGAGGCTGCGGTACGGCCTTCGCGTGACCCTGAACTCGACCAAGAGGGAGAGGACTTGATGCCTACGGCCGCGGAGGCGCCAAGCGCCGGACGATTTCCCGCCATCCGTCGAGAGGCTGCCCAGCGGCGGGGGGAACCGGCCCGCCCACCACAAGAAGGGCACCAGGCTCCGACGAACCGCTAAGAACAGTCAAAGGACAAGTCCAGGGCTCGTTCCTGCTGTGAGCGCACGTGAAGCGTTGGATGATGCACTGTATGAGCGAACCGTTGACCAAGGGCAGACTGTGGGGGACGGCGGACCGTAGCGGTGGACCGCTGGACGCTGTTCTCGGCGGCGCCCGCCGCCTTCTGCCCGGTCTCACGGTCGAACGGCTGCAGGTGACCCATCCCGGCGACGACGACAACGTGTACTTCCTCAGCATCGACTCCAGCTGCGTCCAGGTCGATTCGGGTCCGCACGGCCAGGCTCCGTTCATCGTCGAAGGCGTCACCCGCACGGAGACGTCCGACCCGGCAGAAGCCTTTGCGGCCGTCTGCGCGGAGTTCGGACTTCACTAGTACCAGCTGTAGTTCGTGACGATCCGCGGGGCAGAGTAGGGGCGTGTCCACGTACGAGACGATGTCATTCCACCTTGAGACCGAGCGGCTGATACTGCGGCCGTGGGCCGAGTCGGACGCCGCTGAGTTCCGCGCCCTCCTCTCCGAATGCGGCAAGGGGACGCCCACGGTTGAGCACACTCGGACGGCCATCGCGAAGCTGCTCACCGCAACGGAGACCACGGGGATCGCCCTGTTGCCCATCCAGCGCCGTGACGAAGGCGACTTCATCGGCTATTGCGGGTTGATCATCGGCCGCTCCACCGTAGAGGAGCCTGAGATCGCGTATGAGCTGTTCCAGCGTGCGCATGGACGTGGCTACGCCACCGAGGCGGCCAGCGCGGTGCTCGATGCCGCTATTGCGACCGGGCGGAAACGGCTCTGGGCGACCGTCGGCGCGTGGAACACACCGTCGTTCCGTGTCCTTGAGAAGCTCGGGTTCGAGCGGGATCACGT
The DNA here is from genome assembly GCF_042786665.1 of Kitasatospora sp. NPDC059146. Classification (NCBI taxonomy): domain Bacteria; kingdom Bacillati; phylum Actinomycetota; class Actinomycetes; order Kitasatosporales; family Streptomycetaceae; genus Kitasatospora; species Kitasatospora sp. NPDC059146. Next base: position 42,175 of record NZ_JBHZCY010000041.1, read on the forward strand.
TTCCACGGACGACAGCGGTGAAGTGGTATGGCTCACAAGCCCGTTGTCGTGAAGCGGGGGTGCGCCCCTGGGGCTTCACACTCACGTGAGCGCGTGTGTTCAGGCATAGCGGGCGGTTGGACGGCAGTGGTGGCTGGCACGGGATCGGGCTTGGTGGCGAACTCGGTCTTCGGGGCGAGCCCGGCCGCCCGGCACCGGTCGGGCTGATCGGTCCACGAGCGCGGAATGCGGAATGTAGAACTCGCGGTCCACTGCAGCGTGTCCGCGCCGGCTTGCGTAACCAGGTAGACGGCGACCTGGGAGTTCTCGATCCGGCCTGCGGTGCCGGTGTACTGCCGTTGGACGCCGACGGTGTGGCTTGCCCTTCTTCATGTCTCCGGTCTCGTCCGCTACGAGCACCGCTCGATCGTCGTGCAAGTTCTCGACCACGTATTCGCGCAGGTCGTCGCGAACCGCGTCGGCGTCCCACTCGGCACGGTTGAGCATGTGCTGCATGCCGTCCGGAGTCGCCTCACCGGCCCACTCGGCGATCGTCCAGCAGTTCTTGCGCGGCGGGCCGCGAGCATCCCGAGTATCAACCGCCGTACCCGGTGACGGGGTTCGACCCGCATGAACCGGCCCGTAATCCGGTCCATCAGGCCCTCAAAGGCCAGCTGCCACCGTGCAGCGTCTACAAGCCAAGGGGCCTCACCTCGCTTCGACGTCGCCAGGGGAAGACCATTGATCAGCGGGGCATCGGCATCGGCCCGCGTGTCGGCCGACAGTGCGACTGCGGGCGGCCGCTCGCAGTCGCGATGCTCCGGACGGGCAGAACGTCGAAGTCCTGCCGGAGTGCTCGGGGACGGCGGAGGTGTCGTGGGCGAGGTGGTCGGTTCGCCGGTGGCGGGGTGGGGGTGGGGGTGCACAGGAAGTCGGGTGGGTCGACTTCCTGTGTCGGGCGGGGGTGGCTGCTGGCCTTGAATCCGTGATGTCGGCCGGCTGTCGGAGGTCAGGCCCGAGGCGGTGCGGCCCGCAGGGGGGTGGGCTGGGCGCGGTGGCGGGCCCGGGTGGCCCGGCGCTCCCCGGCCTCGGCGAGGACTGCGGCCCGGGCTTCCGCTCCGGTGTCGAACGGCGCCGGGTAGAAGCGGGTGCAGGCGCGGCGGTGCCGTTCCCAGTCGTCCTTCCAGAACTCCACCGTCCAGCCCGGCCACAACTCCGGTACCCGGTAGGCCTCTGGGGTGGAGGAGAGGGACCACCAGCCCAAGCGGCGGCGCTCCGGGTCGAGGTGGATACCGGAGTTGACATGCAGGCGGCAGGCTCCGTGCTCCGGGGCATCTGCCAGTCGGTCGAGCAGCGACTCTCCCTCACGGACGGGGTGGTCGAAAGCCTCAGAGGCGACGTGGCAGCCACCGGAGCCAACGGTGACCACCACACCGCCCGGGTCGGGCCAGGCCAGATCCTCCGCCTCGGGAGCGAGGAACGGGGCCAAGGTCAGGTCCGCATCGCGGCACCGGACGTACTCCGGGTCCAGCCCGACGTAGGCGCGCAGTTCGGCCGCGCCGTCGTACAGCCAACGGACCTCCCAGCCCGGCCACGCCACTCGGATCAGCTCGAAGATGGCCGCGCGGTGACGGAGCTCAGTGCTCGGGCCCTCCCGGGCGAAGAACAGGAGCACCTTTCGGCCGAGGTCGAGCAGCACCCCACCCTGGGCGACGGTGTCGTCCAACCACCAGCCGTCCTGGTGGAGTTCGGGAAGCATGGCGAGTACCGCGGCCGGCCCGTCCAACAGGTCGAGGTCGATTCCGACCGCCCACCCGGTCCGGTACAGCTCATGTGTGCCGTTCTCGCGGACCACGATGACGTTGGCTCTGTCTCCCATGGGGTCAGAATGACCGGGCCGGGAGCTACCGGCCATCCCTTTTCCGCTCGTCAGTCAGACGTGATCAGGCCAGTGCCGGTCAGGCAGCCGTCGGCCAGGTCCGGACGGTACCGGATCTGCTGGAGCCGGTGGTGCCCTCCTGAGGGTTGAGGTCCGGCGCGTAGGTGGGTGGCTGGACAACGCTGAGCCAGTCTCTGTTCGCGGCGATGAACTCCCGCAGCGGCTTGGTCAGGTGGATGCAGACGCTGGATACGCCCCAACGGTTACCGGAACCGACCGACGGCCTTCAGGCGAACAGCCCCGACACCACTCGATCACGTTCAGTGTCGGGCGCCGAAGGCGTCGTGGACGAGGCGGTCGGCCCAGTGGTGGAGGGCGGGGGTGAGGGGCGGGTGGGTGAGGCCGGCGGCGGTGGCGAGACGGTCGGCGGAGGTGGTGTCGTAGCGTTCCTCGGAGAGGAAGGTGAGGGTCTCCGGGTCGGCGCCGGTGAGGGCGCGGGGGAGGCGGCGGACGAGGGGGACGGGGACCAGGCCGCGGGGTGGGCGGACGCCGAGGTGGGTGGCGAGGAGGGCGACCAGGTCGGGGAGGGCAGGGGTGGTCGGGTCGAGGACGGTGTGGGCGGCGACGGGGGCGCGGTCGTGGACCGGGACGGCGGCCAGGAAGCGGGCCAGATGGTCGACGGTGACGACGGGGACGAAGGTGCGGCGGGTGCCCGGCAGCAGGGGGAGGCGGCCGCGGTGCAGCTGGTGCACCAGTTGGGCGAGGCCGAGGTACTGGCCGGCCTCGCCGGTGGTCGAGTGGCCGATGACGCTGCTCGGGTTGACGGTGGTGAGCGGGACGCCGAGCCGGGGTGCGGTGACGCGGACGGCGGCGTCGGCGAGTTGCTTGGAGGCCTCGTAGGCGCCGAGGCGGGCGTAGAGGGCGTCGGTGGTGCCGGGGTCGAGCGGGTGGCGGGGGGGGGGGTCGCGGCCGACCCGGTAGCCGGAGAGGTGGACCAGGCGGCGCAGTTGGGGCCGGGTCGCGGACCAGTGCAGTGCGTGGAGGGCGCCGTGGAGGTTGGCGGGCTCGGCCTGGGCGCGGGTGAGGCCGAACTGGTAGCGGGCGGCGAGGTTGTGGACGTCGCGGACCTTGCCGAGGCGGGCGTCGTCCTCGGGGGAGAGGCCGAGGCCGGGGCGGGTGAGGTCGGCGGTGACGGTGGTCAGCGGGGTCGGGTCGGTGTCGTGCTCGCGCAGCCAGGCGCGGAGAGCGGTGCCGCTCGCGGTGGTGCGGACGGCGGCGGCCACGGGCTCGCCGCGGCCGAGGAGTTCGAGGAGCAGCCAGCGGCCGAGGAAGCCGCCGGCGCCCAGGACGAGGGTCTGCGGGGGCGGGGGAGTGGGTGGCATGAGCGGTCTCTGCTTTCTGTGGACCGATCGGCATATTTCGGTAGACCGATCTGCATAATTTCTGGGCATGATGGAGCGGGGGCGACTGGCGGGCGAGTGGTGATGCGGCCGAATCTTGGATAGCTAGACCGGTCTGCATATTTTTTGGCGAGCGGTCAGTGCTGCATCGAGCCGGCCGCAGGGCGCCCGTGCAGCGGCAACGGCTACGAGCGGCCGGACGCCTTCGCGCCGAGGAGGTGGAGGACGGCGTGCCGGGCGTCGTCCAGGGGCTCGCGGCTGCGTCGGACCGAGGCCAGCAGCACCGCGCCCTCCATCAGGGCCAGGGCCTGGCCGGCGGCCACCGCGGCCTCGGCCGGGCGGAAGCCGCTGGCGGTCAGCTGCTCGGCCAGGATGCGCTGCCAGCCCTCGTACACCTCGGCGCACACGGCGCGCAGTGCCTCGTTGGTCCCGGCGACCTCCAGGGCGACGGTGGCGATGGGGCAGCCCTTGGTGTAGTCGGAGCGGGCCAGGCGGTCCGCGAACACCTCGGTGAGGTGTCGGCTGAGCGCGGCGGCGTCGGCTCCGTCGGCGGCGAGTCCGGTCAGCAGGTCGGCGACCTCCTGGCCGGACTGCAGCAGTGCGGCCGCGACCAGTTGGTCCTTGCCGCCGGGGAAGTGGAAGTAGAGGGAGCCGCGCGGTGCGCCGGTGACGGCCAGGACCTGGTTGAGGCCCGTGCCGGAGTACCCGTGCTGCTCGATCAGTTCCCGGGTGCCGGCGATCAGCCGGGCCCGGGTCTCCTCGCCCTTTGCTCCCATGGACGGAGACTGTAGACCGGTCTGCATAATCCTGTCGACCACATTTCTGTCGACCACATTCCTGCCGACCGCAGGCCCGGCGACGCGCTGCCCCGGGCGGAGGCTCCGCGGTGGCTGCTCAGGCCCGCAGCTCCGGCGGGAAGCCCGTCCAGCGCAACTCCTCGGGCAGGTGGGACTGGTCGTTCAGGAGGAGGACGGCGGAGGGGCGGCCGGGGGCGAAGCGGAGCACGGTGAGCGCCGCGTTGGCCGCGTTGAGGCCGAGCCAGCGCCAGGCGGGGGCGTCCAGGGTGTGGCGGACCAGCCAGCCGATCAGGAAGGCATGGGTGACGACCAGTTCGTGCCGGTCCTCGGGGCCGTCGACCGGTCCGGTGAAGCGGTCGACGGCCCGGCGGGCCAGTTCCGGTCCGCGGGAGAGCTCCTCGGAGGAGGCCTGGGCCAGGAAGCGCAGCAGGAACTCGGCACTGTCGGCGGGCAGTTCGTCGGCTGACGGCAGATACGGGACGTAGTCGCCTGCCTCCTCGCAGGCGGACACCGGTACTCCGCCGAGCTGGTCCCCGATCAGCCGGGCGGTCTGCGCGGCCCGGGGTAGCGGCCCGTGGTGGACGGCCGTGAGGGGGCGCTGCGCCAGGCGGCGGCCGAGCAGCACGGCCTGCCGGCGGCCGGTGGGGCTGAGCCCGTCGTGGTCCGCCCCACTGTTCGCCTCGCCACCCACCTCACCGGCTGACCCGCCACCCGACCCGCCACCCGACCCACCATCCGACTCGCTGCCGGCCGGGCTGTGGTGGGCCGCCTCGCCGTGGCGGGCGAGGTACAGGTAGCGGGTGGCGCGGTCGGTCACGGGCAGGCTCCGGGGGTTCGTTCGGTGGGACGGGGTCCGGTCCCGGAGTGTGACGCCCGTGCGGCGGGTGGTGGTTCCGGGGCCCAGGTCCCAGGTCCCAGGTCAGCCGGAGTGGGCCCGGTTCAGCAGGGCGAGTTCCTCGGCCGTCAGCCGCAGGGCGCCGGCCGCGATGTTGTCCTCCAGGTGCGCCACGTCGCCGGTGCCCGGGATGGCGAGGACGTGCGGACCCCGGTGGAGCGTCCAGGCGAGCCGGACCTGGGCGGTGCTGACGCCGCGCGCCTCGGCCACCGTCCGGACCTCGCCGGGTTCCGCCCCGGCGGCGGCGCCGCCCTCACGCCCGGCGCCGGCGATGGCGTAGAACGGGACGAAGGCGATGCCCTGCTCGCCGCAGAGTCGCAGGACCTCGTCCTGGGCGGGCGAGGCGCCGATCCCGTACGGGTTCTGCACGCAGGTGACGGGGGCGATGGCCCGGGCCTCGGTGAGCTGGTGCGGGTGGACGTTGGAGAGGCCGAGCTGCCGGATCAGTCCGGCCTGCCGCAACTCGGCGAGTGCGCCGTAGCGTTCGGCGATCGAGTCGGTGCCCAGGATGCGCAGGTTGACCAGGTCGAGGTGGTCGCGGCCGAGCTGGCGCAGGTTCTCCTCGACCTGGGCGCGCAGCGCCTCGGGGGTGCGGGCGTGGTCGATCCACCGGCCGTCGGTGCCACGGGCCGGGCCGACCTTGGTGGCGATCACCAGGGCGTCGGAGTACGGGGCGAGGGCGCGGTTGATCAGCTCGTTGGCGGAGCGCAGCGGGGAGAAGTAGAAGGCGGCGGTGTCGATGTGGTTGACGCCCAGTTCGACCGCGCGACGCAGTACCCGCAGGGCCTGGTCGCGGTCGCGCGGTACGGCGTCCGGTACGAGCGCCGGCCCGGTCTGCGGCAGGCGCATGGTGCCGAAGCCGATCCGGTGGACGGTGCGGTCGCCGAGCTGCCAGGTGCCGGACGAGGCGGCGGACACGGAAGCGCTGGTCGGGGAAGCGCCGGTCGGGGAAGCGCTGGTCGAGGTGGTGTCGGAAGTCATGCTGGTCATGATCGCGATTGAACTAACCTGATCGCCACTGATTCGGACATGTGTGAATCCACGGGGGAAGGCGTTGGCGGAGCTGCTGTTCACGGCAGGTGACCTGGCCCGGATGCGGTTCGCGGTCGCACCGATGTGGGAGGTCGGGCCGAGCCTGCGTCTGCTGCGCTCGGGAGCGCCGCACGCCGTCCACGGCCCCTGGGTGGAGCAGGTCCGGCCCCGACTGGCGGCGCTCGGCCCGGCGTACGGGCTGCTCGCCGAACTCGTGCCGCCCGCCGGGTACGTGCCGGACTTCCTCAATCCGGCCCCGACCGGACCCGCGCCGACCCTGGCCGGGGAACTCGCCGCGATCCGGGCCACCCCCGCCGGGCAGGTCCGGCGCGACCTGGACCGACTGGCGGCGGACCAGGCCGACCAGGCGGACCAGGCGCACCGGGCGGACCGGGGCACGCTCGGGCCGAGGCTGCGAGCCCTGTACGCCGACCCGGAGGCCGGGCTGGCCCGGCTCGCCGAGGCGGTCGAGGCCTACTGGGAGCTGGCCCTCGCGCCGTACTGGGCGCGGATCCGCGCCGTCCTCGACGCCGACGTGCTGTACCGGGCCCGGCAGGCCGCCGAGCACGGCGCCGAGCGGGTACTCAACGACCTGCACGCCGAACTGCGGTGGACCGACGGCGCCCTGCGGCTGAGCCGGCGCTCCCGCCCGATGCCCCGCCGCACCGCCGGGCCGGGCCTGCTGCTGATCCCCTCCGCGTTCACCGGCCCCGGCCTGTTCACCCTCCTCGCCCCGCCGGCTCCTCCCCAACTCGCCTACCCGGCCCGGGGGATCGGCCGTCTCTGGACCGCGGGGCCACCGGCCCCCGGCACGGCGGCCCTCGCCGCGGTGCTCGGCCGCTCCCGCGCCCTGCTGCTCGCCGAACTCGCCGCCCCCGCCTCGACCACCGAACTCGCCCACCGCACCGGCCTGTCGCCCTCGGCCGTCTCCCAGTACCTGACGGCGCTGCGGGACGCCCGCCTGGTGAGCGCCCACCGCGCCGGGCGCTGGGTGCTGTACGCCCGGACGGCCACCGCCGAGGCGCTGCTCGACCCGGACGGCTGACGGGCGCCTCGGCTACGGTGGGAGCAGGGTGGTAACCGCAGCGTTCGGACGGGGGAGACATGACGGCAGTCGGCGTTCCGGGCCCCGAGCCGGACTGGGGTCCGGCACCCTCCTACCAGGGCGGCAACCCCAACCCGGCCTTCCAGCAGAGCATGTGGGAGTACGCCGCCGGTACATTTCGCCTGGTGGCGGGCCTGCAGCCCCCGCTGGACGTGCTCGCGGCGCGCCTGCGGCTGACCGTCGAGCGGGGCTGGGAGGACCTCGGCCCGGTGGACGTCGCCATGTTCCGCATCGGGAGGACGTCCTTCGCCCTGAGCAGGCTCGGCGGACAGGTTCCCCCGTGCACGTTCGTCTGGTTGAGCCGCTCGGTGGACGACCCGGAAGCGGCCCTGGACTCCCTGCTCGACGCTCTCGGCATCGGCCGTGAGGCCCTGGCGTTCCGCGGCAGCGTGGAGACCGGCTTCGAAGACCTCAACGGGTGGAACGGGTAGCGGCGTCGGAGCCATCGGCCCTGCTGCGCGGCGGAGTTGGCGGCCGGGCCGGACCGACTAGGCTGCCCGACATGGAGCAGGAACAGCCCGTGGACGAGGCGCCGGTCCCGCTGACCGCCTTCGACGGACGCATCGCCCTCGACCCGGTCACCCGGATCGCCACCGTGGACGGCCGGGAGGTGCAGCTCACCCGCCAGGACACCCGGGCGCTACGTACCCTGATCGAGCTCGGCGAGGGGATGCACGACCTGCGGGACATCCGACTGCACGGCTGGGACGGCCTGTCCGACCACCGGGAGCTGCGCCACCCGATGGCCGTCCTGCGGGCCAAGCTCGGCGAGCCATCGTGGGTCGTCCGGGAGCGGGACCGGGACCGGGAACGGGAGCGGGACCGCTACGGACTGCGGCCCCCCGGCCCGCCGCCGTCTGGGAAGCTGCGGGCATGACGTTTCCGCTCCTTCGCTGCGCCGTCCTGGACGACTTCCAGAGCGTCGCCACCAGCTCCGCCGACTGGACCCCGGTCGCCGACCGGGTCGAGGTGACCGCCTTCCGTGAGCACCACACCTCGGAGGAGGAACTGGTCGCCGCGCTCGCCGGGTTCGACATCGTGGTCACCCTGCGCGAGCGGGTGCCGTTCCCCGCCACGCTGTTCGCCCGGCTGCCCCGTCTCAAGCTGCTGGTCGCCTCCGGCATGCGCAACTCGGTGATCGACCTCCGGGCCGCCGAGGCGCACGGCGTGACCGTCTGCGGTACGGCCAGCTCCGGCACTCCGCCGGTCGAGCTGACCTGGGCGCTGCTGCTGGGCCTGGCCCGCGGTCTCGTCCAGGAGAACACCGCGCTGCGCGAGGGCGGGCCCTGGCAGAGCACCGTCGGGGCCGATCTGCACGGCCGGACGCTCGGAGTGCTCGGTCTCGGCCGGATCGGCTCCGCCGTCGCCCGGGTCGGGCTGGCCTTCGGCATGGAGGTGCTGGCCTGGAGCCGGAGCCTGACCGACGAGCAGGCGGCCGCGGCGGGTGTGCGCCGGGCCGCCTCGAAGGAGCAACTGCTCGGGGAGAGCGACTTCGTGTCGGTCCACCTCGCGTCGAACGCGGGCACCCGGGGGCTGATCGGCGCCGCCGAGCTCGCTCTGATGAAGCCGGAGGCCTACCTGGTGAACACCTCCCGGGCGGCGATCGTCGACCAGGACGCGCTGCTCGCGGCCCTCACCGGCGGCCGGATCGCGGGGGCCGCGGTGGACGTCTTCGACGTCGAGCCGCTGCCCGCCGACCACCCGATGCGCCGCGCGCCCCGGCTGCTGGCCACCCCGCACCTGGGGTACGTCTCGCAGGAGAACTACCGGCGGTACTTCACCGAGGCGGTGGAGGACATCGCGGCGTTCCTGGCGGGTGAGCCGATCCGCCGTCTGGGCTGACGCTCGCGCCCCGGCCCGGCCACCGGTCGCATACTGACGGCATGACGAGCGGAGACGGTGGCCGGGGTACGGGCCGACGCGGGGTGCTGCGGGCGGGTGCGGCGGCGGTGCTGCTGGGCGCGGCGGGGTGTACGAGCGGTACGAAGTCCGCCGTGGCCCCGGCGAGTTCGACACCGGCCCCGGCACAGGCCCCGACAGCGGCCCCGTCCCCGACCCCGTCCCCGACAGCGCCCCCCGCAGCGACCCCGCTGCCCAACCCACCACTGTGGCAGCCCGGCCCCGGCGAGATCCAGCCCGACGTCAAGCGCCGCGCCGTCGAGCTGGTCGCCGCGCTCGGCGCCTGGCCGCCCGGCGGGCAGGGGTCCGGGGCGGCCCGGGCCCGGGTGGCGGCGCTGGGCCTGCCGCCGGGCCTGGCGGACGGGGCCGGGCGGCTCGCCCCGGCGGCGCCGGAGGCCGCCGTGGAGGTGGTCGACGCCCAGTACGGCGGGATCCTCGCCGACTCGGCGAGCGTGCTGGTGGTCTGCCGCCAGTGGACCAGGCAGCCGGACGGCTCGGTGGCGGCGGGCGGCATCACGGTGGACGTCCGGCTGAGCCGGGCCGAGCCCCGCTGGACGGTCACCGCCGTGCACCCCGGCGACCCGGGCCCGGCCGCCGGGTCACCCGCCGCCACACCCGCCGCCTCACCCGCCTCACCTGCCGCGCCCGCCGCACCCACCCCCGCGGTGGCGAAGGTGCTGGCCGAGCCGAGGATCGAGCTGCCGCCCGAGGCCGCCGCCGATCTGCTCAGCGGCACCGTCCACGACAGCGTCCTGACGGCGATGCTGCGGCTGGCCGGCCCGTACGCGCTGTCGGTGAGCGTGGTGCGCACCGGTCACCCCCTGGACGTCTTCGGGACGACCCGGCCCAGCGACCATCCGCTGGGCCGGGCCTTCGACGTCTGGCGGATCGACGGCCGGGCCGTGGTGGACCCGGCCACGCCCCGGCAGCTGATCGAGTCCTTCATGCGGGACGCGGCGGCGGCCGGTTCGTACAACGTGGGCGGGCCGGTGGCGATCGCGGGCGTCGGCAACCAGTTCTTCACCGATGACACCCACCACGACCACGTCCACGTCGGGTTCACCGGCTGATCCGACAACGTCGGCCGGCCGGGACCTAGTTGACGTTGACGCCGCTCCAGGCCGCGGCGACCGCGTTGTACTCGGTGCTGCCGGCGCCGTAGAGGTCGCGGGCGGCGTTGAGCGAGGCGGCGCGGGCGCCCTTGTAGTTGGTGGTGGAGGTCATGTAGACGGTCAGCGCGCGGTACCAGATCTTGGCGACCTTCTGGTTGCCGATGCCGGTGACCGTCGACTTGTTGCAGGTGGGGCTGTTGTAGGTGACCCCGTTGATGGTCTTGGTGCCGCTGCCCTCGCTGGCGAGGTAGAACCAGTGGTTGCCGACGCCGGAGGAGTTGTGGACGTCCAGCTTGCCGACCGAACTGCTCCAGCAGTCGGCCGACTTGCCGTCCAGCGAGGGCTTGTCGAAGCGGCGCAGCCACGGCGGGGTGGACTGGTCGCTGAACAGGTAGTCGCCGGTGTCGATCTTGTTGTTGGCGTACCACTCGACCATGGTGCCGAAGATGTCGCTGGTCGACTCGTTGAGGCCGCCGGACTCGCCGCTGTAGCGCAGGTTGGCGGTGGCGCTGGTGACGCCGTGGGTCATCTCGTGGCCCATGGTGTCGAGGTCGACCTGCTCGGGGTCGGTGGTGCCGTCGCCGTCGCCGGTCATCATGCAGAAGCAGCTGTCGGACCACTGGGCGTTGTCCCAGTTGGTGCCGACGTGGACGAAGACGGTGGCGCCCTTGCCGTCGTTCTTGATGCCGTTCCGGCCGTGCACGTTCTTGTAGTAGTCGTACGTCCAGGCGGTGTTGGCGTGGGCGTCGACGGCGGCGGTGGCGCGGTTGGTGGAGAACTTCTTGCCGTCGCCCCAGACGTTGGTGGTGCTGGTGAACGGGGTGCCGGAGCTCGCCTTGATCGAGCTGGCGGACAGGTTGCCGGCGTCCTTGGTGACGTGGCCGCGGACCGGGTCGGTCAGGGTGTAGCCGCCGTTGGCCGGGGTGGTGTCGACGGTGACCTGGCCGGTGTACTCGGAGTTGCCGGTGCCGGCGGCCTGGTGCTCGGCGTCGTAGGACTCGATCTGCTCGCCGGTGGTGGCGTCGGTGACGACGACCTTGCCGGCCGGCTGGCCGTGCTCGCCGGTGCCCTCGACGACGGTGCGCCAGGCCAGTCGCGGGGTGCCGTCGGCGGCCCAGACGACCAGTTCGGGGCTGCTGGTGGCGTCCCGGACGCCGGGTGCGGCGGAGATCGCGTTCGCGGCGCCGGCCTGGGCGGGGACCTTGGGGACGGTGGTCTTCACGGCGGCGTCGTGGGCGGCCGCCCGGGAGGTGTCCTTGAGCCTGCCGCGGGCGTCCTGGTGGACGACCAGGTCGCCGCCGACCACCGGAAGGCCCTGGTAGGTGCGGTCGAAGCGGATGTGCGAGGCGCCGTCGGCGTCGAGGACGACGTCCTTGAGGACGAGGTCCTGGCCCGCGCCGTAGCCGAACACCCCGGCGTTGTGGGTGACGTTGGCGCGGGCCTGGGCGATCGCGGCCTCGCGGGTGGCGGGGGCGGCGGAGGCCGTGGTGGGGACGGCCACGGCGGCGAGGGCGGCGACGACGGCTATCGCTCCGGCCGTGCGGGCACGGCGGGACGAGGAGTTGGGGCTCACTCTGACTCCGGTGGGGGTGGGGTGCAGGGAAAGGGGCTGCAAAGAGCTGCGACCGAGATTGACGGCGATCAGTCAGGTCGGGCTAGAGGAAAGGTCATAACTTTGCCAAGTTGTGTCCTGGTCCAATCAAAAATGATCGGAACTTAACAAGCCGTCTACGCTGCCGTCGTGACGATCGACTACCAGTGGCGCGGAGCGCTCACCGACCCCGAACTCGACCGCCTGCACGCGGACGGCTTCGGCCACCCCCTCGAACCAGGCCAGTGGCTGGCCCGCCTGGCGCGGCACAGCCTCGGCTGGGTCACCGCCCGGCGGACCGCCGACGGCGCCCTGGTCGGCTTCGTCAACCTCGCCTGGGACGGCGGCACCCACGCCTTCCTGCTGGACACCGTGGTCGCACCGGCCGCCCGGCGGCACGGCGTCGCCACCCGGCTGGTCGGCGAGGCCGCCGACGGCGCCCGCAGCGCCGGCTGCGCCTGGCTGCACGTCGACTTCGAGCCCCACCTGCGCGCCCTCTACCTCGACGCGTGCGGTCTGCGCCCCACCGAGGCGGGGCTGTTGGCGCTCTGACGCCCTATGCTTCCGCTCCATGGACGGATGGGTGGGGGCCTGGACCGGCGGGCGGGCGGCGGTGCACCTGGGCAATGTCGCGGACTTCAACGCGCAGTTCTTCGCCCCGGGCATGGACGCCGCGCAGCGGGCGCGACGGCTGCGGCAGGCGCACCACTACGCCTGCCTGGCCGTCGGCTACAGTCCGGAACCGGCCGTGCTGGTGCTGCCCGCCGAGGTCGACCGGGTCTGGACCGACTGGCTGGGCCGGGAGTTGGGCTGGGGTCCGGTCGAGGTGCACACCGGGGTGGCGGGCGACCGGACGCTCGCCGAGGCGCTCGCCGCCCGCCCCGCGCTGGCCGCCCGGATCGCCGACTCCGGCCACCCGGTGGTCAGTTGGGGCCGTACGGCGGCGCAGGGCGAGGGGCCCGAGCTCGACACCGTCCGCCGCTACGAGTCCAAGGCCGCCGCGCACGGGCTGTTCGCCGCCCTCGCCCCCGAGCACCCCGGGGTCGTCGTCCCCGCCCAGGAGCGCGTGGGGAGCCGTCGCCGCGCCGCGCACAGACTCACCGTCCGGGCCGTCCGGGGCCTGACCACTGTCCTCAAGAGCCCGTACGGCGTGGGCGGTTACGGCACCGTCGTGGTCGAGCCCGCCGAGCTGTTCGCCGCGGGCGGCGGAGGCGCCCTGCTGCGCCGCCTGGTGCGCTCCGAAGTCCTTCCTCCGGAGGGCGAGTTGCTGCTGGAGGAGTACGTGGACCCGGGCCCTTCCGCCCGGCTGCGGGACCTCACCTACGACGCCGTGATCGGCCCGGACGGCACCGTGCACCCGGTCGGGGCCGGCGTCATGGAGGTGGCCGGCACCCGCTACCAGGGCGTCACCGTCGGCCCCGGCACCGTGCCGCGGGCCGCCGCCGACACGGCGCGCGGGTTCGCCCTGGCGGTGGGGGAGCGGCTGGCCGCCGAGGGCCACCGCGGTTGGTACGACGTCGACTTCGTCACCGACCGGCAGCGCCGCCTCGCCCCCACCGAGATCAACCTGCGGCTCACCGGCCCCGCCGTCGCCTTCGTCCTGCGCGAGCGACTGGACCAGGTGCGCGGCCCCGGCCACCTCGTCCGCACCCTGGACGCGCTGCCGCTCGGCGCCCGGCTCGCCCCCGAGGCGCTGCACGAGCACCTCGACCGGCTGCGCCCGCGCTGCGCCCGGCTCGGCGTCACCTTGCTGCCGCTGATCCCGACGGCGGCCCACGACCCGGAGCCCGCCGTCGGCCTCGCCCTGGCCGGGCCCGACGCCGAGGCGCTGGACGCCGCGCAGGCGCTGGTCGAGGCGGCCAACGGCGCGCTGGCCGGGATGTTCGAGGCGTTGCGCTGAACGCCGGCCCGCAGGCAGGAGCTTGAGGACGGACCCTAGTGCCTCCTCCCCGCCTTCTGCTTCTGCACGGTCTTCGGCCGGCTGAGCAGGAAGACCACGACCACCATGGCGGCCAGCATCAGCGGGACATTGAAGACGTAGACCATCACCACCTCGCGGGTCCAGTCGTTGGCCGCGGTGAGCCGGTAGAGGTTGTCCTGCGGCCACCAGGAGGCGAGCAGCCAGAAGATCGACAGGTAGGTGACCACGGACAGCCTGAACGACCGGCCCTGTCGCAGGACCGAGGGGAACCCGAAGAACAGGAAGGCCATCCCGGCGCCGAAGGAGAGGTTCTCGAAGAAGTAGAGCAGCTCGAACCAGGTGTGGTAGCCGCCGTCGGGCACCGCCGAGAGGTCCGTCGCGCCCTTGAAGAAGACATTGGTGAGGCCCCACGCGAAGAACGCGACGACGATCGCGATCGCGACCGCGCAGCCGATCGGGTCGGAGTCCGAACCGCCGCGCCCGCCGCCGCCCTTGCCGCTCCGCCCGGCCCCGCCCTTGCCGCCGCGCCCGCCTCCGGCCTTGGCCGAGCGCGGGGCGGTGTGCCCCGGCGGGGCGGGCAGCGGCAGCTTGGAGCGGTCGAGCTTCCCGGCGCGGGTGCGCGGCAGTTCGGGGACGACGACCACGGCGGTGGGGTTCGAGAAGCCCCTGAGCTGGGTCAGCAGGTACTGGGTGAGCGACCAGCCGTCCGTCCCGTCCCGGTCCGGCGCTCCTTGTACGGGCACCGCGTAGCCGACCAGCTGCCGCTGTCCGGGCCGCGTTTCCATCTCGACCACGACCGCCTCCCGCACCTTCGGGTGGGTGCGCAGCGCGCCCTCCGCACGGGCCGCCACCTTGACCCGGGCGACCACCGTGGTCGGCCGGTCCGCGCCGAGCGGTCCGACCACGGTGGTGGCCCGGCCGACGAACTCCAGGACGCCGTCCTCCCGCAGCACCCCGAGGTCGCCGGTCAGCAGCACCCGGCCGTCCGGATCGAACCTCGCCCGGATGAAGCGGCGGGCGGTGTCCACCGGCCGGCCCAGGTAGCCGCGGGTCAGGCCGGAGCCGGCGACGGCGATCTCGCCGACCCGCCCGGGCGGCACCGGGGTGGCCCGGGGGCCGAGCACGTACACCCGGGTGCCGGGGAAGGGCCGGCCGACCAGCGAGACCCGCTCCGCGCCGGGGGCCGCGGCCGCGCCGCGCACCTCGAACCAGGTGCTGTCGACGGTGGCCTCGGCCAGGCCGTAGACGTTCAGCACCCTGGTGCCCTCGCCGAGCAGCCGTTGCAGCGCCAACTGCTCGTCCAGGTACCACTTCTCGGCGCCGACGGTGAGCAGCCGTACTCCCGGCAGCCCGGCGCGGGTCACGGACAGCAGGTCGGTGAGCCGACGCGCGGTGCGGACGTTCAGCTCCATGACCGTGATCCGCTCCTCCGCGACCAGCGTGGGCAGCGCGGCGAGGTCGGCGGTGCGGTCCAGCGTGAGGTTGAACGGGGTGACCACCAGGGTGGCGCCGGTGCCCAGCGCGCGCACCCAGTCGGCGGTGAAGACGTCGAACTCCAGGCTGGCCGTCTGCAGGATCCGGTCCTCGGGCGTCAGCCCGTACACCTCGCGCCAACCCGCGTACGCGGCCAGCAGGTTGCGGTGCTCGACCAGCGCGCCGGTGGGCAGGCCGGTGGAGCCGGAGGTGTAGAACACGCAGGCGAGGTCGCCGGGGGTGACCTCCGGCCGCTCGAACCCTCCGTCCGGCCGCTCGAACCCGCCGTCCGGCCGCTCGAACCCGCCGTCCGGCTGGTCCTGGTCGTCGACGCAGACCACCTCGGCGCCGCCCGCGTCCGCGAGCCGGACCAGGTGGCGCCGCTCGGTGACCACCAGGCGGGGCGCGGCGTCGGTCAGCACGTGCCGCAGCAGTGCGTCGGGCGCGGTCGGCTCCAGCGGCACGAAGGCGGCGCCCGCCTTGAGTACCGCGAGCAGCGCCACGTACACCTCGGTGCCCCGGCCCAGCGCGACCGCCGCCAGGCCGCCGGGGGCCAGCCCGCGCCCCACCAGTACGGCCGCCAACCGGTCCGCCCGGGCGTCCAGTTCCCCGTACGTCAGCTCCGCCTCGCCGCAGCGCACCGCCACCGCCCCCGGCGCCCGGCGGGCCTGCCGCTCGACCAGACCGTGCAGACTGCCCGGCCGTTCCTCGTCCGCCACCATCACGCCTCCCCCTCGCCCCCACGGAAGAGCACCATGTTCCTCCCAACTCCTCCCGCACGACAGGGTTCTGGACGGTTCACTCCTCGGACGGCCCGGCCCGGCCCGGCCCGGCCCCGGCCGACGGTTGTACGGTGCACACGGACGGTCGGCGCCGGGCCGGTCGGGTACGGCGCCCCGCCCCCCTGACCGGCACCACGATCGGAGAATCGCCCCATGGCCCCGTCCTTCGACGGCCCGCTGCTGCGCACCCAGGACGTCGACGTCGTGCGCGACGGCCGGCACCTGCTGCGCGGCATCACCCTGGAGATCCGGCCCGGCGAGCACTGGGCACTGCTCGGCCCCAACGGGGCGGGCAAGTCCACCCTGCTCGCCCTGCTCGGCGCGGTCTCCCACCCCACCCGCGGCACGGTGGACGTGCTCGGCCGCCGGCTCGGCCGGGTCGACATCCGCGAGCTGCGCGCCCACCTCGGGCACGTCAACCCGCGCCACCCGCTGCGCTCGCCGCTCAGCGTGCGCGAGGTGGTGCTCACCGGCCACACCAACACCATCGAGCCGGAGTGGCACCGCAAGCCCGCCCCCGAGGCGGTGGAGCGGGCCGAGGAGCTGATCGAGACCCTCGGCATGGCCGCGATGGCGGACGCCCCGTGGACCACGCTCTCCCAGGGCGAGCGCGGCCGGGCCCTGATCGCCCGCGCGCTGATGCCCAGCCCCCGCCTGCTGCTGCTCGACGAGCCCGCCACCGGCCTCGACCTGACCGCCCGCGAGCTGCTGCTGGACAGCCTGGACCTGCTGCGCCACCAGCACCCCGAACTGGCCAGTGTGCTGGTCACCCACCACCTGGAGGAGCTGCCGGAGAGCACCACTCACGCGCTGCTGCTGCGCGAGGGCGAGTGCCTGGCGGCCGGTCCGGTGGACGAGGTGATGACCACGGAGCTGATCAGCGCGACCTTCGGCCACCCGATCCGGATCAGCCGCCAGGACGGCCGCTGGACGGCCCGCGCCGCCGCCCGGCGCGCGCCGGGGAGGTAACGGTTCGGGCAGGGCAGGGGGCCGGGTATGGACGGTAAAGACTTCTTACGTAAGGTATGCCTTAGCTAATCAGGAGGCACCGGCCCGGCCGGCGCTTTACCCGGCCTTGGCACCCCCATGCCCTTTTCCGTTGGAGCCCCCATGTCCGCCCGCCGCCGTTCCACCGCAGCCGCGCTGCTCAGCCTCGCCGTGGCCACCGCCGCCCTGGCCGGCTGCGCGTCGAAGAAGGACGACAAGGCGGGCGGCTCGGACGCGGTCAAGGTCAACGCCACCGACACCGCCTGCGAGGTCTCGAAGACCAGCTTCCCGGCCGGTCACGTGGTGATCGACATCAGCAACAAGGGCTCCAAGACCACCGAGGTGTACGTCTACGCCGCCGGCGACAAGATCGTCACCGAGCGGGAGAACATCGGCCCCGGGACCAAGGCCAGCATCAACGCCGAGATCAAGGCCGGCAGCTACGAGGTCGCCTGCAAGCCCGGCATGGTCGGCGACGGCATCCGCCAGAAGATCACCGTGACCGGCGACAGCGGCAGCGCCGCCCCCGCCGACCCGCGCCTGGCCGCCGCCGTCGACGCCTACCGCAAGTACGCCCAGGAGCAGGCCGACGCCACCGTCCCGGCCGTCGAGGCCTTCGCCGCCGCGATCAAGGGCGGCGACCTGGAGAAGGCCAAGTCGCTGTACGCCCCCTCGCGCACCGGCTGGGAGCGCACCGAGCCGGTCGCCGAGAGCTTCGGCGACGTCGACCCCAAGACCGACACCCGCGAGGACAAGCTGGAGCAGGGCCAGGCCTGGACCGGCTGGCACCGGCTGGAGAAGGCCCTCTGGGCCGACGCCAGGATCGGCGACGAGGAGAAGACCCTCGCCGACCAGCTGGTCGCCGACCTCAAGGACTGGCAGAAGAAGATCCCCGAGGCGGAGATCACCGCGACCAGCATGGCCAACGGCGCCAAGGAACTGCTCGACGAGGTCGCCACCAACAAGATCACCGGTGAGGAGGACCGCTACAGCCACACCGACCTCGCGGACTTCCAGGCCAACGTCGAGGGTGCCCAGAAGGCCTACGAGCTGTTGAAGCCGGTCGCCGCCGAGAAGAACCCGGAGCTGTCGAAGACCCTCGACTCCGAGTTCACCGCCATCAACGCCCTGCTCGCCAAGTACAAGCAGGCCGACGGCACCTTCACCCCGTACGACAAGGTCACCGAGGCCGAGCGCAAGACCTTCTCCGACGCGGTCAACTCGCTGGGCGAGCCGCTGTCGAAGCTGGCCGCCGCCGTCGTCGTCAAGTAGCCCACCGCCGAACCGGGTTCGGCCGTCACCGCAGCTCCGTAGTTCCGCAGGCCAGCAAGCCGGTAGGCCAGCGGTTCCGCAGGTCAGCAGTTCCGTAGTTCCGCAGGTCAGTAGTTCAGCAAGAGTGAGAAGGGCCCGCCCGCCGATGGACGCCGAGAACGAGCAGCAGCAGGGCGCTCCGGCCGCTGCCGCCACCGCCAACCCGGGCGCGGTCAGCCGCCGCGCCGTCATCGGCTGGGCCGGCGCGGGCGTCGCGCTCGGCGCCGCGGCCGTCGGGTCGGTCGCGGCGGCGAGCCGCCAGGACGACGACCCCGTCCCGGCGGCCGCTGCGACGGTCGCCGCGGAGGTCCCGTTCTACGGCGACCACCAGGCGGGCATCGCCACCCCCGTCCAGGACCGGCTGCACTTCGCGGCCTTCGACGTCTCCGAGAAGGCCACCCGGGAGTCCCTGGTCAAGCTGCTCAAGGAGTGGACCAAGGCGGCCGCCGCGATGACCGGCGGCCGCGAGGTCGGCACCGGCGCCGTCCCGGCCTCCGCCGAGGCCCCGCCGGACGACACCGGGGAGGCCCTCGGCCTGCCCGCCTCCCGGCTCACCCTGACCATCGGCTTCGGCCCCGGCCTGTTCGAGAAGGACGGCGTCGACCGCTTCGGCCTCAAGGCCCAGCGCCCCGAGGCCCTGATCGAGCTGCCCACCTTCAAGGGCGACAAGCTCGACCCGCTTCGCAGCGGCGGCGACCTGTGCGTCCAGGCCTGCGCCGACGACCCGCAGGTCGCGGTGCACGCGATCCGCAACCTGGCCCGGATCGGCATGGGCACCGTCAACATCCGCTGGTCCCAGCTCGGCTTCGGCAAGACCTCCTCGACCACCCCGGACCAGCAGACCCCGCGCAACCTGATGGGGTTCAAGGACGGCACCCACAACATCGCGGGCAGCGACGGCGCCAACCTCGCCGAGCACGTCTGGGCCGCCCCCGGCGACGGCCCGGAGTGGATGACCGGCGGCTCCTACCTGGTCGCCCGGCGGATCCGGATGCACATCGAGACCTGGGACCGCGCCCCGCTCAAGGACCAGGAGGACACCTTCGGCCGCACCAAGGGCGAGGGCGCCCCGTACGGCAAGGCCAAGGAGCACGACGCCCCCGACCTCAAGGCGATGCCCGCGACCTCCCACGTCGCCCTGGCCCACCCGGACGCCAACAACGGCCTGATGATCCTGCGCCGCGGCTTCTCCTTCACCGACGGCACCGACGGCCTCGGCCGCCTGGACGCCGGACTGTTCTTCCTCGCCTACCAGCGCGACACCCGCAAGGCCTTCGTCCCGCTCCAGCAGCGGCTCGCGGCCACGGACAAGCTCAACGAGTACATCCAGCACGTCGGCTCCGCCCACTTCGCCTGCCCGGCGGGTGTCCGCAAGCCGGGGGAGTGGTGGGGTCAGGCCCTCTTCGGCTGAGCCTTCCCACCTCCAACACCTCTAGGAGTCAGCCGTGTTCGGCAACTACCTGATCGGCCTGCGCGAAGGCCTCGAAGCCAGCCTGGTCGTCTGCATCCTGATCGCGTACCTGGTCAAGACCGACCGCCGGGACAAGCTGCCGCCGGTGTGGCTCGGCGTCACCGCGGCCGTGGTGCTCTCCATGGTCTTCGGAGCGGTCCTCCAGTTCGGGTCCTCGCAGCTCACCTTCGAGGCCCAGGAGGCGCTCGGCGGCTCGCTGTCGATCATCTCGGTCGGGCTGGTGACCTGGATGGTGTTCTGGATGCGGCGCACCGCCCGGCACCTCAAGACCGAGCTGCACGGCAAGTTGGACGCGGCGATCGCGATGGGCACCACGGCGCTGGTGGTCACCTCCTTCCTGGCGGTGGGCCGCGAGGGCCTGGAGACCGCGCTGTTCATCTGGTCCGCGGTGCAGGCCACCGACGACGGCTGGAACCCGCTGGTCGGCGCCGCGCTCGGCCTGCTCACCTCGGTGGTCCTCGGCTGGCTGTTCTACCGCGGCGCGTTGAAGATCAACCTGGCCAAGTTCTTCACCTGGACCGGCGCGATGCTGGTCGTGGTCGCGGCAGGCGTCCTCGCCTACGGCGTCCACGACCTCCAGGAGGCCGGCTGGCTGCCCGGCCTGCACGCCACGGCCTTCGACATCTCCAGCACCATCCCCAAGGACAGCTGGTACGGCACCCTGCTCAAGGGCGTGTTCAACTTCCAGCCGGACCCGACGGTGCTCCAGCTGGTCGTCTGGCTGGCGTACCTGCTGCCCACGCTGGCCGTGTTCTTCAACCTGTTCGGGAACCGGGCGAAGCCCGTCACGGCCAAGCCGGCCGCCTGACCCGGCCGTTCACGGCACGCACCGCACTCCACCGCACTTCACCGCACCGCCCCGCCCGGCACCCGCCGGGCGGGGCGGTGTCGTTTCGGCACTACGCCCCCATGCTCCGGTTCGGAGCCACGTCCAACCCGTCCTGGAACGAGGTCTCCAGGGCGAGGGGCGCGGGCGAGGGGCAAGCACGGGGTACGGACGAGGGGTACGGACACGCACCGACGCCGGAGCCCCGGACGGTTCGACCGCCCGGGGCTCCGGTGGGGTTGTCGAGGCGCGGGACTACTCGCTCTTGATCGCGCCCAGGATGTCCAGCTTCGCCGCCCGGTGGGCCGGCCAGAGCGCGGCCAGCAGGCCGATCACGGCAGCCGCGAGCAGGAACCCGAGGATCTGCAGTGGCGGCACCACGGTGCTGAGCCCCTTGAGGTCGCCCGCCATCGTCCGGACGACCGCCCAGGCGGTCAGGATGCCGAGGCCGATCCCGACCAGTCCGCCGAACAGCGCGATCAGCAGCGACTCCAGCCGGACCATCCGGCGGATGCCGAGCCGGTCCAGGCCGATCGCCCGCAGCATGCCGATCTCCCGTCGGCGCTCGAACACCGACATCGCCATGGTGTTGACCACGCCGAGGACGGCGATCACCACGGACATGCCGAGCAGCCCGTACATCATGTTCAGGATGTTGGTGACGGCCTGGCGGCTTTCCGCCTTGATGTCCTTGTCGCCCTTGACCGCGATCAGCGGGTTGCCGCCGGTGGCGTCGCGCAGCGCCTGCTTGAGCTGCTCGGTCGCGCCGTGCTCGCCCTTGACGAGGACCTTGTTCGGGCCGGAGCCGGGCTCCGCGTGCCGGCCGACCACGGCGTCCGGGGCGATCACGCTGGCCAGCGCGGTGTTGGCCTCCAGGATGCCGCCGATGGTGAGCGAGCCCTTGCTGCCGTCCGGGTAGGTGACGGCGAGGGTGTCGCCGACCTTGTAGCCGGCGCTCTGGGCGCGGCCGGTGCTGACCAGCAGCTTGCCCTGCTTGAGGGCGTCCGCGGAGCCCTCCTTGATCTTGACGGTGGCCAACCGGTCGATGGTGGTGGCGTCCACCGCGGTCATCCACTCGGACCGGTCGTCGGCCCCGTCGACGGTGACCGGGACGGTGCGCTCGGGGCTCATCGCGCTGACGCCGGGGGTCTTGGCGATCTGGGTGGCGACCTCGTCGGACAGCATGGTGCCGTTCTGCATGGCCACGGTGTAGTCGGCCTTGATGTCGCTGTCGGTGGAGTCGTCGACGGCCTTGTTCACCGAGGCGCCGATCACGGTCAGCGAGGTGATCAGCGTGACGCCGATGGTCAGCGCCGAGGCGGTGGCGGCGGTGCGGCGCGGGTTGCGGACGGCGTTCTCCTGGGCCAGCTTGCCCGGGGTGCCGTACACGGCGCGCAGCACGGGGGCCAGCAGGGCGATCAGCGGCCGGGACAGCAGCGGGGTCAGCACGAACACGCCGAGCAGCAGCGCGGCCGCGCCGAGGCCGACGAGCTTGACCTCCTTGCCGCTGATGCCGGCGGCCAGCGAGCCCAGCCCGGCGACGGAGAAGAGCAGGCCGACGGTGTTGCGGACCACCAGGCTCTTCTGGGTGGCGGGCTGCTCGACGGAGCTCATCGCGGCGACCGGAGCGATCCGGGAGGCCCGGCGGGCGGGCAGCCAGGCGGCCACCAGGGTCACCAGCACGCCGACCGCTAGCGCGGTCAGGACGGTGGTGGGGGCGATCACCAGCGGGCCGTCCGGCAGGTTGGCGTCCATCGGGCCGTTGAGCAGCGCCTTGAGGCCGACGGCGATCCCGACACCGGCCAGCAGGCCGCCGATCGAGGCGGTCAGGCCGACGAGCACGGCCTCGACCTTCACCGAGCGGGTGATCTGCCGGCGGGTGGCGCCGACGGCGCGCAGCAGCGCCAGTTCCCTGGTGCGCTGGGCGACCAGCATGGAGAAGGTGTTGGCGATGATGAAGATGCCGACGAACAGCGCGATGGCGGCGAAGCCCAGCAGGAAGGTGTTCAGGATCTTGGTGCCCTGGGCGATCATCTTGTCCTGCTCGGCGGCCAGGTCGCGGCCGGTGCGGGCGTCGATGTTGTCGCCCTGGGGCAGTGCCTGCTTGACGGCGGTGAGCAGCGCGGCGTCGTCGGTGCCGGGCTTGGCCTTGACGTCCAGCGACGCGTAGCGGCCGGGGCTCAGGTAGAGCCCCTGGGCGGTGGCGTCGTCGAAGGCGGCCAGCGAGCCGCCGGCCATCACGCGCGGGTCGTTGGTGTGCAGGGTGCCGGTGAGCTTGAGCTCCATGACCGGGCCGTTGACCGCGACCCGGACGGTGTCGCCGAGCTTGAAGCCGCCCTTCTCGGCAGTCCGGGTGTCCAGGGCGATCTCGGTGGCGCTCCTGGGGCCGCGGCCCTCGACCAGCGGGTAGCGCGGGTCGGTGCCGTCGGCGCCCGGCACGTAGTTGGTGCCGGTGGTGGAGAAGCCGTTGCCGATCAGCGCGCCCTTCTTGTCCGCGATGCCGGCGAAGCCGCTGACCACGCCGCGGGCGTCGGCGACGCCGGGCAGGGCCGCGATCTTCTTGCGGGCGTCCTCGGTGAGGGTCGGGGTGTCGGCGTTGTGGCGGGCGCCGTGGTTGTAGCCGCGGCCGACGGCCGCGTCGTCGCTGACCGTGACGGCGATGTCGGCGTAGCTCTTGGAGTTCTGGCTCCGGAGGGCCTGGCCCATGGTGTCGGTGAAGATGAGCGTGCCGGCGACGAAGGCGGTGCCGAGCATGACGGCGAGCATCGTCATCAGCAGGCGGCCCTTGTGGGCCAGTACGTTGCGCAGTGCGGTGCGGAACATGGGGGAGCGTCAGTCCTGGGGGTACTCGGGGGCAGGTGGGCTCGGACGTGCGAACGGGCTCAGCTGGTGCGGCCCTTGGCGTCGAAGCGGCGCATGCGGTCCAGGACGGTGTCGGCGGTGGGGTTGTGGAGTTCGTCGACGATCTTGCCGTCGGCGAGGAAGACGACGCGGTCGGCGTAGGCGGCGGCGACGGGGTCGTGGGTGACCATGACGACGGTCTGGCCGAGTTCGCGTACGGAGTTGCGCAGGAAGGAGAGGATCTCGGCGCCGGAGCGGGAGTCGAGGTTGCCGGTGGGTTCGTCGGCGAAGATGATGTCGGGCTTTCCGGCGAGGGCGCGGGCGCAGGCGACGCGCTGCTGCTGGCCGCCGGAGAGCTGGGAGGGGCGGTGGCCGAGGCGGCCGGAGAGGCCGACGGTGTCGACGACGCGGTCGAGCCAGGCCTGGTCGGCCTTGCGGCCGGCGATGTCCATGGGGAGGGTGATGTTCTCCAGGGCGGTCAG
>NZ_JBHZCY010000042.1:0-65672 GCF_042786665.1 Kitasatospora sp. NPDC059146
GTCTGGTACTTGTGGAACAGGCCCGCGGGGCCGGAGGCGAAGACCTCCAGGCGTCCGTCCTGGTTGGCGCCCACGGCGAGGTCGTGGCCGCCGCCGCCGAAGGTCTCCCAGTTCGACCAGGTGCCGGAGGGTGCGAGCTGGTAGCGGTGTTGGAGGGTGCTGCCGTTGAGGGCGAACATCTCCAGGCGTCCGTCCGCGTTCGGGCCGATGGCCAACTCGGCGCCGCCCGGGCCGCCGAGGGACTCCCAGTCCGACCAGGCGCCGTTCACCGCCGTCTGCCAGGCGTGCGAGACACCGTTGGCCCCGGCCGCGAAGACCTCCAGGCGGCCGTCCGCGCCGCGTGCCGACACCACCTTCCCGGACTTCGCCGGGTAGACCAACGGCGCCGGGCCCGGGTCGTGGTGGCCGAGCCGGTCCACCGCGGCCTGCGCCGCACCGAGGTAGCGCTCGTGCGCGCGCTGGTTGTAGGTCGACCAGGGCTGCCAGTTGGTGCCGCCGTTGGAGATCCGGTACGCCGCGTTGGCGTTGCACTGGGCGTCGAAGGCGCAGGCGTCGCTGACCTCGGGGTGCCAGTAGTCGTTGATCTCCCACAGGCCGCGGTCGCGGGACGGCGGGGTGTTGTTCTGGACGTTGGACGCCGAGGGGTTGCAGCTGGACTCGGCCATGCCGACGGCGATCGCGGTGACCAGGGCGTCGCCCCGGAAGCCCGCGTTGTAGCCGACCTCGGCGCACAGGTCGATGCCGGTGGCGGCCGGCGCGGGCGTGGCGCCCGCCGTCAGGCCCGCCGCCACGCCCAGCGCGGTCAGCGCGGACAGCAGGACGCGGCGGGGCGCCCGACGGGCGCGTGGTGTGCTGGTCACGTGAGCTCTCCTCAGTTGACGGCGGGGCCGGCGGTGGTGTTGAGCCAGGCCCAGTCGGACCAGGTGGAGAAGCCGGTCTGCCACTTGTGGTAGACGCCGGCGCTGCTGGTCCCGAAGACCTCGATCCGGCCGTCGGCGTTGGTCGCGGCGGTGATCCCGGTGCCGCCGCCGCCGAAGGTGTCCCACTGGCCGTACGGGGCGTTGAGTCCGGTCTGCCAGATGTGCTGCGCTGCGCTGCCGTTGATGCCGAAGACCTCGACGCGGCCGTCCGCCGTCGGCTGGCTGGTCAGCCGGGAGTCGGCCGGTCCGCCCGTGGGCTCCCAGTCGGACCAGGTGGTGGGGTTGGTCTGGTACTTGTGGAAGACGCCGGTGGGGCCGGAGGCGAGGACTTCGAGGCGGCCGTCCTCGTTGTGGTCGACGGTGAGGGCGCGTCCGCCGCCGCCGAAGGTCTCCCAGGGGGACCAGCCGCCGCTGGGGGCGGTCTGCCACTGGTGTTGGAAGGTGGTGTTGTTGAGCGCGAAGACTTCGAGGCGGCCGTCGGGGGCCTTGCCGAGGCGGACTTCGCTGTCGGCGGGGCCGCCGCCGGCCGATTCCCAGTCGGACCAGCCGCTGTTGGGCGCGGTCTGGTACTTGTGGAAGAGGCCTGCCGGGCCGGAGGCGAAGACCTCCAGGCGTCCGTCCTGGTTGGCGCCCACGGCGAGGTCGTGGCCGCCGCCGCCGAAGGGCTCCCAGTTCGACCAGGCGCCGGAGGGTGCGAGCTGGTAACGGTGTTGGAGGGTGCTGCCGTTGAGGGCGAACATCTCCAGGCGTCCGTCCGCGTTCGGGCCGATGGCCAACTCGGCGCCGCCCGGGCCGCCCAGGGATTCCCAGTCCGACCAGGCGCCGTTCACCGCTGTCTGCCAGGCGTGCGAGACGCCGTTCGCGCCGGCCGCGAACACCTCCAGGCGGCCGTCGGCGCCGCGGGCCGACACCACCTTCCCGGACTGCGCCGGATACACCAGCGGTGCCGGACGCGGACCGGTCCCCGGTCGGCAGGGCATGGTGATGCCGCGGTCCGCGAGGTAGGGGACGGGGTCGGTGCGCACGGTCGCGTTGGCGTCGGCCCAGACCCGCAGGTGCAGGTGCGGTCCGCTGGCCTGGCCCTCACTGCCCATCAGCGCGATCTGCTGACCGGCCGTCACGTGCTCGCCGACGGCCACGTCCCGCTCGCGCATGTGCCCGTACTCGGTGATGGTCCCGTCCGGGTGCAGGATGCGGATCCACTGGCCGTAGCCCTGTGCCGGCCCGGAGGCCGTCACCTCGCCGTCGCCCACCGCGTAGATCGGGGTGCCGTAGTCGTTGGCGATGTCGATGCCGTTGTGCTCCTGGCTGTAGCCCTGGGAGATCTGGCCGCGGGCCGGGCAGGACGCCGCGAACCCGGCCACCGCCGTCGGCGCGGCCCCGGCGGGCGCGGCCGGTACGGCCACCGGCAGCAGCAGCGCGGCCGCCATCAGCGCCAGCCGGGGAAGGGAGCCCGGCACCGCTCGGCCCCTCACGCCGTACACCGGCGGCGAGCCCTACGACCGGAGTGGTGCGCGGTCATCCTGACCTCCTGAAGACGCGTGGCAGCGGCCCCTCCGGACCGCCCGGGGCACGCTAACCACCCGCCACCCACCCCGGAACCCGGAACCATCCGGACTGACACCACCGCCCCGCCCCACCGACACTGCCCCCCGGGCGCGAGGACGCCGCCCCGTCTCCTCCCGGCAGGCCGCGACACGTCATCGGGTGAACCCACCGGAACGACACGCCCCACGCCTTGCCGAAATTCCGGAGGGAAATGACCGAGAACGCCGTGCGCCAAGGTCTGTTCGATTGACCCTCATAAAGGCGTTCCGGATACTGATCGAGCACGACGCAACGGAAACTCGTTGTGGAGCGGACTCCGATTATTCATGTGATCCGACTGGGGAGAATCCATGTTCTCGAATGTCAAGAAGGTCGTGGGCTCGATGGCCATGGCCTTCGCCGCGGCGGCCACTCTCACCGTGGCGGTGCCGTCCGGCAGCGCCTTCGCCATCGACCACATCCCGTGCGACGGGAGCCGTAATGACTTCCTGAAGATCTGGTCGCACCTGGACGGTCGCGACAGCGTGGACTGCTATGCGAACGGTGGGGAGATCGGCTTCGGCGGGTGGTGGGTCGACCGGATCTCCACCGGGAACAACGACCTGGTCTACTCCGACGCCAACGGCGACTCGGTGCGGGTCAACCGTTGGACGGACATCTCGTACCCGAACCACCCGCCGAAGGTGAACTCCATCAAGATCCTCTGAAGAACCGGCGGAGCGGGCCCCCGAACGGCAATTCTCCGACCGTAGTACCGCCACTCCCGGAAGAACCCGGGACTTGGGTCGCCGTCGAACTCTCCGTAACGTGAATTCGCTCCCCCCGGCTCACCGGTGCCGGCCACGCCCTCCGGGCGCGGCCGGCACCGGCCTGTGCTGCCGTGCTCTTCCGGGGCCGGTGGCTGCTCCTACGTCAGCGCGTCGCTGCCGCCGAGCGGGGTCCAGGTGAGCGCCAACCACGCGCCCGTGCTCCCCTTCTGCGCGGTGACCCGGATCGTCTGCCCCTTCTTGACGGGGACGACCACGCTGTCGCCCGGGAACGTGCCGTTGTCCTTCCACCCCGACTGGGCGGTCGAGGACTGGTAGTCCACGCCGCCGACGTTGACGGTGATGCGGTGGTGGGCGTGCAACTGCCAGGCGCTGGACGACGTGTCCGCCCGCAGGCTCTGGAGCCGGACGTGGACGAATCCGTCGCCGCCCGCGGCCGTGTAGGTGCGGTCGGCGAAGCCCGACAGGTAGTCCGAGAACAGTGTCTGGGCGGCGCCGATGGCGGTCACGGCCTGTTCCACGGCCAGCTTGCTCTTGACGGTGACGGTGCCGGTCGTGGTCCCGTCGGTGGCGTAGATCTTCGCCGCCTTGAGGGAGTAGCCGGAGTCGATGGTGACGTCCCGGTTCGCGGTGACCGTGTTGTTGGCGGTGACCGGCTGCTTGAAGTCGACCTTGCTCTGGAGGTTGACGGTGCCGGTCGTGCTCCTGCCGGAGGACCAGATGTGATCGGTCCGCAGGACGTACGCGGACTCGACGATCACGTCGGCTTTCGCGGTGACGGTGCCGTTGGCGTTGAGGGCGCCGCTGGTCGTGAGGGTGGTGGCGTTGACGCCGCCGTTGGCGTTGATCTGCCCGGCGACGGTCAGGGTGTTGCCGGTGGTGACGGTGACGTTGCCGTCGAAGGTGGTGGCGCCGATCGTGGTCTTCTTCCCGGCTTTGTTGTCGGCGGTGAAGGTCTCCGTCACCGTCACCTTGTCGCTCGCCGTCACCGTCCTGGCGACGATGTCCGGGTCCTTCACCGTGACCGTCGTGGACAGGTAGTGGTGGACGTCCTGGCCGTCGGCGCCCTTGGTGCGGGCGTCCAGGACGAACGTGGTGGTGTCGGTGAGTTCGTGGGTCTGGTGGCTGAGGCCGGTGACCTTCACCGGTGCGCCCTCGTCCCAGGACAGCCAGTACTCGGTGCCCGCCTCGCTGCCCTCCCACCGCAGGGTCGCCCTGCCCTTGTTCGCCACCCGCGGCTGCACGCTGGAGAACGCGCGGAAGAAGAACGCGGAGGCGTCCTCACGGTGTTTCCCGACCTCGGGCGTGTCCACGGGGCGGTCCTCCCAGTCGTTGTCGGTGGCGGTGTGGGCGGTGACGGTGAGCCGGACGTCGCCGGGGGTGCGGGCGACGGGGATGGCGGAGATCTTGAGCGTGAAGCGGCGGCCCGCGTCGAAGGTGACCTGGTTGCCGGGGGCCTCGGGGGTGCAGACGAAGGTGAGGGAGTTCTCCTTCGAGGGGCGCTGGACGATCAGCCAGGTGCCCTGCCCGCCGTCCTGGTTGCCGTCGATCGGCACGGGGTTGTCCGTGAGGTCGGTCGGCGCCGTCCCGATGGGCAGGGACACGGTGATGGAGCGGCACTCGACGTCGGGGCTGCCGTCGGGCTTGGAGAAGGTCAGGCGCAGGACGCCGTTCTTGGTCTTGCTCGGCGTGGAGACCGGAAGGGGGTTCGGGCTGGGCACGCACTCGGCCTGGAGGCGGCCGTCGGGCGCGAGCGGACTGGTTGCCATGGGATGGGGGCGCCTCGGGTCGTCAGCTGATGGTCACGTCGCCGGTGAAGTCCGTCGTGCGGGCCCACGTCCTGCGCGCGTCGGTCCGGTCGGCGGTGAAGGTGTCGTGGACGGCGAGCCTGTCGGCGGCGGTGAGGGTCCTGGCCAGGACGTCCGGGTCCTTCACGGTGACGGTGGTCGAACGGTAGTGGTGCACCGTCTGGTTGGCGGCGTTCCGCGTCTGCGCGTCGAGCACGAAGGTCGTCGTCCGGGTGAGCGCGTGGGTGGTGTAGGTGAGCGGGACGGTGGAGGGGAGCCGCTTCGCGGGCTCGTCGTCCCAGTAGAGGTAGTACTCGCTGTTCTGCGGGGTGCCCTCCCACTCCAGGACGGCGCTCTGCCCGTGGGCGACCCGGCCGACCCGGCTGGAGAAGTTCCGCACGTAGAACTCGTTCGCGAGCTTCTCGACCACCGGCACCCCGGTCGGCCGGTCCGCCCAGTCGGTGCTCCCCGAGCCGGGCCGCGTCGTCTCCGTCACGGTCAGCCGGGCGGCCCCGACCGTGCGGTTGACCGGGATGTTCGACAGCAGCAGCGTGAACTCCCGCCCGGCGCCGAAGGTGGTCTCGCCGGACGGCGGGGTGCAGGTGAAGGTGATCGAGGTGACCTGCCCCGGTGCCGTCGGCTCGGGCGGCACGGTGGTGCGCTCGATGTCCCACTCCGGCCCGCCGTTGTCGCGCGGGTAGTCGTCGATGTCGTCGGCGTGGGCCGCGTCGGTGTTGAGGGACAGGTCGCCGGCCGCGGTGCCCACCGGAACGGTGACCCTGAGCGCGCGGCACTTGACGTCCGCGCTCCCGGCCGGCCTGCGGAAGGTCAGGAAGACCGTCGCCCGCTTGGTCTCGGTGGCGGTGGAGACGGTGACCGGGTCGGGGTTGGTGTCGCAGACCAGGTCGAGCAGGGCCCCCGCGGCGGCCATGACCTCGATCACTCGCCCACCACCGCCACCGGCAGCACGGTGCTGCGCCGCGCGTAGGCGCCGGAGCCGGTCGCCGTCTCGTCGCTGATGCGCAGCTGGACGGTGCCGGGCGGGCCGGTGAGCGGGATGCGTTCCAGGACGAGGGTGAAGTCCTCCCGGTCGTCGAACCCGGCCTTGCCGCGCGGGCCTTCGGGGGTGCAGGTGAACACCGTGCGGCCGGGCTCCGGGGTGGTCGCGCGGATGTGCCAGCCGCGGCCGTGCGGGGCCCGGTAGGCGGTGTCGATGCGCTCGGCACGGGCGGTGAGGGCGTCGGCCCCGTCCCCGGTCGGCACCTCGACGGTGATGCTGCGGCAGTCGGGGACGCCGTCCGCGGCCGGGTTGCGGGTGACGGCGATCTCCAGCCGGGCCTGCCGGGGGTGGCCCGCGGTGGCCCGGACGAGGTCGGGCGGGGAGGTGGTGAGGGTGTAGCGGAGCAGGTCGGTCGTGGCGGTCACGGCCATGCGGCGCGGTCCTTCCGGTGGTGGGTGGCGGGCGGGGTCGGGGGCGGGGGTCGGCGGGTCAGCGGGCCGGGGGGTTCGGCGCGGCCGGGTGGAGCTGGAGGTAGCCGGCCCGGGCGGTGGGCGCCGGGTCGTCCGGGTGGCTGAGGTGGTCGGCGGGGAACAGCGGCCGCTCGTCCCAGTCCAGGTCGTCCGTGGCGGTCGCCTGCGGCTGGGCCCAGCTCCAGGTGCCGTAGCGGGCGGACAGCGGCGGCAGGAGGAGAGCGGCGTCGTCCGGGTCGCAGGTGACGGCGAAGCGCCGCATGCCGAAGACGCCGTCGGCGCCGGTGGTGAGGCGCAGGCGGACGTACCGCGCGGGGACGGCCTCGTCGAGGGTGTGCTCGTTCACCGCCTGCTCGGCGTCGTAGGGCAGGTGCCGCCAGCCGTTCGGCTCGCCGCGCTCCGAGTACTCCAGCACCGGGTTCCCCGGCCGGTGGGAGCCGTCGGCCGTGCCGGTGAGCAGGGAGTACCCGGCGAGCCGCTGGACCGACCCGAGGTCGAGCACGACGGTGCTCCCGGCGGCCGGTGCGCCGAGGCTGCGGAACTCGGCCGCCGCCGGGGCGCGTCCGGCGATGTTGCCGAGCGGGTGCGCCGGGTCGACGGCCATGGTGGTGTCGAGGCGGCGCAGGTCGCGCGTGGTGGCGAGCAGCGGGTTGAGCCGGAACGAGGCCCGGATGGCGCCGAGCGCGCGGTGCACCTGCTCGGCGTCCAGCCGCAGGGCGTGCACGGGCAGGATGTCCGTGGTGGCGTGCACCGGCAGGTGCGGGTGGGCGATCATGGTGACGCGCCGGAAGCGGCGCCGGACGGGCGGGCGCGCGGGCAGCGCGAGGTCGCCGCCGTCGGTGACCGGGTCCAGGTAGTCGCTGTCGGCGGCCGGGTCGAGCGCGCGCAGCAGGCCGTAGTCCACCCGCTCGCCGGGCGCGCCGGCGAAGTAGCCGATCAGGCCGTCGTCGAGGCGCTCCGGGTCGCCGAGCCGGATGTTCCAGTCCTCGTCCTCGTGGGCGCCGGTGACCGGTTCGAGGACGGTGTCCCAGGACGGGTCGGTCGGCAACTGGTGGTGGAGTTCGAGGTCGAGGGTGGCGTGGACCAGGGCGACCGGCCGCCCGATCAGCCGGGCGGGCAGCGGCCCGGACTCGGGCGCGGTGTCGACGATGCCCGCGACGCTGCGGTCGACGGTGGCGACGAGCGCGCGGAACGCCCCGGCCGAGTCCGGCCGGTCGATCAACCCGGCCAGGAAACCGGCGAGTTCGGGATGGTCGGCGAGGAGCCGGGGGTCGGTGTGCCCGGTGTACGGGGAGTGCGGCAGCGGGACGCACCTGGCGGCCTCGCCGGAGTCCGGGGTGAGCACGATCCGTACGTCCCCCACGGCGGCGCCGTCCGGTGCGTACACGCCGAGGGCCTGGTCGAGGTGGTTGACCAGCAGCCAGCCGGCCAGGCCGTCGCTGCGCCCGGACGGCTCCTGGGTGAAGGCCAGCCGGGTGTCCTGGAGCAGCCGGGGCGGCAGCTGGACGAAGCGCTCGGGGTTGACCGGCGCGGGGTCGGTGTACAGCGCTCGGCTCGGGGTGACCGAGGCGGTGAGCACCGGGTACTGGTCGTACCAGTTGCCCTCGTCGCCCGAGGTGACCAGGTCGACGCAGCGGCCGAAGCGGTCGAGCAGGCGCAGGTCGGTGAGGAACAACTGCCCTGCGCGGATGGGCTGGTGGCGGTCGGTGAACGCGCCGGTCGCCGGGTCGGGCACGTGGTTCTGCGGCCCGGCGAGCCCGGCGACCGCGCCCTCGACGGGCACCTGCGCGCCGCCGTCGAGCTGCAGCAGCCAGTCGTTGAACCCGTCGAGCGTCTGCGACAGCACGTCCAGCGGCTCCAGCTCCCGGCGCAGTCCGGCCAGCGCGGCGCGGTCGGCGCCCGGGTGGCTGGCCCGGTAGCGGGCGAGCTGTTCGCGCAGCACGTACACCGTGGTGGGCGCGAGGTAGGCGCGGGAGCGGAAGAGGCGGTTGAGGACGTCGCCCTCGCTCTCGAAGTCCGCCGCCAGGGTGCCGGTGCCGTCCCAGGTGTAGTGGTGGGCGTCGATGCCGTCATCGGGCGGGCTGAACGTCCAGTGCGTGGTGCCGTCGCTGCGGTAGGGGGTGGGGAACCAGCTGAGCTTCCACATCAGCGTCATCGGCAGCCAGGGCTGCCGCCAGGGCGCGGTGTACTCGGCGAGCGGACCGCGCGCGCGGGTGGCCGGGCTCTCCACGACGGCGTGCAGCGCGGTGCGGGCGCCGTCGGCGGTGCGGGCGGCGCGCTCCAGGAGGGCGAACTCCTTGAGCAGTGCCGCGCAGGCGGCGGGCAGGCCGGTGAGGCCGGGGTCGGGTGGACTCGCCTCGACCGGGCTCCAGGAGGAGCCGATCATCACCTCGCGCAGCAGGTCGGTGCCGAGTCGGCAGGGCAGCGGGTTGTCGCGGTCGCGGGTGAGCGGGACGGTGCCGCCGCCGCTGCCGTTGATCAGCAGGACCGGGTCGGCGGGCTTGTAGAAGGCGTCACCGGGCTGCCGCCGGAGCTGCAGGCCCGGGTCGAGGCCCCGCTCGGCGGCCCAGGTGTCGGCGACGTCCTGAAGGTCCTGGCCGGGCTCGGGCCACGGGATCAGGCCGCGGAGTTCCTCGATGCGTCGCAGGGCGTCGTCGGCGTCCTTGGCCGGGCCGTCGTTGGCGGGCTCCAGCAGCCGGTCGCACTCGTCGTCGAACCCCTCGGGCAGCTGCGGGGGCCGCTCGCCCTCCGGCAGGTGGCGCAGCCAGTGCAGGGCCCACACCCGCCACTGGTGCTCGGTCAGTTCACGCAGCCGGGAGTCGTGTTCGGCCTGGTCCGCGTTGAGCCGGGCCAGCCACTCCGGCGCGACGGCCGGCGCCCGGCGACTCCCGGCCCCGGGGTCCTGATCGGGACGGGCGAGGATCTGCCAGCGGTGACCGCCCTCGCTGCCGGAGAACCAGCTGCGCCGGGTGGTCTCGGCGAGGTCGCGGTCGCCGTCCGGGCCGTCGAAGGTGTCCAGGGTGCCGTGGTAGAGCGCGTTCAGCAGCTGCGCGGTGCGCGGCGAGTCGTGCTGCGGGTCGCTCTGCCGGTCGAACAGCTCGGCCGCGGCCTCGCCGGTGCTGTGGCCGAACGCGACGTCGGTGCGGTTGGGGTCGGGCCGACGGTCCTCGGGGGCGTCGCCGTCGTGCCGCCACTCCAGGCCGAGCGCGGTGCCGTGGTAGACGCTGCGCCCGAGGGCCGGTGCGGCGGTCACCTCGAAGGTCCGGACGGCGACCGGCTCCGGTCCGGCCTCCAGCAGCCACAGTTGGACGTACCGGGCCCGGACGGGCGTGGCGGGGGAGTACTCGAGGACGGGCGTGCCGGCGTCGTAGTCCTGGTGGTGCGCGGCGGGCCAGTCGGTGCCGTCCACCGAGGTCTGGACCCGGACGGCGGGCAGCAGGTGGGCGTCGTCGGGGTCGCCGGCCAGGACGCGCAGCGAGCTCACGTCCTGGACGGTGCCCAGGTCGACGGTGATCCGGTCCGAGCGCACGGGGGCGTTCGCGCTCAGGTAGTAGGTGTCGTCCTGGTGGTCGAGGAGGTGCTCGACGCCGTGCCCGGCCGCCGTACCCAGGCCCCCGGCGACGGCGGCGCCGCGCCCGGCCAGGGTCCAGCCCAGCGCCGCGACGACCTCGGCGGCGGAATCGGGGGAGGCGTCCGGCGGCAGCAGCCCGGGGATGGCGGCCGCCGCCCGGAGGAAGTCGTGGTCGGTGTCGCTGTACCACCCGGCGACCAGGTAGGAGAGTTCGGCGTCCGGCGGGTAACTGTCGCCGTGTGCCGGGTCCCTGAGGTCCTGGAGGTCGTCGTGGAGGGCGAACACGTTCTCGTGGTACGGCTCGAAGGCGGCGAAGTTGGGCAGTCCGGCGCCGGCGGCGTTCAGGAACAGCGACCGCTTGGCCTCCGGCTCCCGCCAGGGGGTGCCGGGCGTCAGCACGTGGCGGCGGCCGAGCCAGTCGACCTCCGGCTCCTCGCGGCGCGGGTCGACGAAGCTGTTGATCGCCTCCTTGTCGTCCCAGGAGGCGCCCTCGTCGTCCGAGTACAGGTAGTCGCTGTGCACCACCCAGCCGCGGACCTTGCGCGCGCCGCGCACCCACGCGTAGCGCACCACCAGCCAGCGGTTGGGCACCAGCGGGAAGTGGGTGTCCTGGCCGTCGTCCGGTACGAAGCCGTCGGTGAGCGCCTCGGGCAGCTGCCACTGGAGGTGCACGCCCTCGAAGCCCGCGTCCCCGCCGACCTCCTTGCCTCCGGTGAAGGCCTCGGGTTCGGCGGCGCCCCGGCCCTTGGTCTTCGGCTGGGTGCCGAGCATCCGGTCGAAGCTCGGCTGGGGGCGGTGGAAGGGGTGCAGGGTGCGCACCTTCCGGTTGACCAGCAGGGCGTGCACCTGGACGGGCACGATCAGGTCGGTGTCGCTCATCGGTCGGAGTCCCCCGCGTTCGAGGTCGGCGTGGTGGTGACGATCAGGGCGGGGCGGTGCGAGGTGCCCTCGCGGGAGGTGATCACCGCGAGCTCCCGGGCGGCCTGGGCCTTGGTGAGCGCCACCGAGACCCGGCCGCCGGTGCGGGCGCGGACGTGGTCGGTGACGTCGAACTCCAGCCAGGTCCAGGCGTCGACGGCGCCCAGGCGGGCCCGGGCGAGCGGCTGCGCGGAGAGTTCGGGGCGGTCGGCCCAGGCGAGCGCGGACTCCGCCCAGTCGTTGCCGGTGCCGTGCAGCAGCAGGTCGAAGCCGCCCGCGTCCCTGGCCGCCGCGTGCACCCGGACGACGGCCCGGGCGATCCGGTCGGCGGGCGGGAGCCCGGTGGCGTCGAAGCGCAGGTAGGCGATCCTGGTGACGGAGCTGGCCGGCCCCTCGTTCTTGACCATCAGCTCGTGGCGGGTGCCGTCGACCGGGCCCTGGCCGTACTGGACGAAGGTGTCCGCCTCGCACGGCAGGTCGGTCCGGGGAGCGGGCAGCAGCAGCTGTTCCAGCGGCGCGTTGACGAGTTGCAGGGCGAAGCGCCCCGGTGACAGGTCGCTCCCGCAGGCGGCGGCGAGGGCCGGCAGCAGCCCGCCGTCGCCGTGCAGGGTGAGCACGTCCGGCAGGCGCCCGCCCTGGCCCGGGCGCAGGTGGTCGAAGACGGTACGGCCGCTCGCCGGGTCGGGGAACTCGGTGCCGGTCGGGTAGCCGACGGCGCTGCCGGTCAGGTGGCGCAGGCTGATCCGGGCCTCGGAGTTGACGCCGAAGTGGATGCCCTGGCCCGGCTCGCGGATGCTCACCGAGTCCGGGACGGCGTCCCACAGCACCAGCAGGAGGTCGGGGGCGAGGTGGTCCCGGCGCAGTTCCTCGACGGGTTCGCCGGCCCGGGTGGCGATCAGGTCGAACACCGGCCAGGCGCGCACGAGTTCGGAGTGCATCAGCAGCCCGGCGGCGGGCAGGCGGGTGCCGTCGCGGAACCGGCGTTCGCGCAGCAGGGGCGCCAGCGCGTGGTCCGTCGAGGTGTGGGCGCCGACGTCGGCGGCGCCCGCGACCAGCGCCTCGATCCAGCCCTCGTCGATCCGGAACGCCCGAAGGCTCTCCGGCGGCAGGAGACGCGGATCGGGCACCAGGTGCGGGAAGGGCACCCCGCGCAGCAGGGCCAGGCGTTCCAGCCAGTCCGGCGCGGTCGGGGTCACGGCCTCGGCGACCGCGGCCAGCGAGGCGCGGGCGCGCGGGTCGGCGAGCAGGGCGGCGGGCCGGACGCGGGCGGGTCGGACGCGGGCGGTCCGGGCGGCGGGGGCCGGGGCCGGTGCGCGGCGCGGCTCGCCACCGAGGGCCTGGACCAGCCGGGCACCGAGGCCGGCCGCGGCGAGTGCGCCGAGGGCGGTGTCGCCGGGCAGGGCGTCCGGGTCCTGCCGGGCCCGGACCGGGTCGGCGCCGAGCGCGGCTAGGGTGGCGGCGCGGTTGGCCAGGGCCCGCCGGGCTTCGACGATCTCGGTGCTGTACTCGGGGTCGGCGAGCGCGATGGTGCGGCCGAGCGTCCACGCGGCGGCGTAGCTGACGTCGAAGACGCCGTACGCCGGGTCGTAGACCAGCGCGTGGTCGGCCGTGCTGTGCGGGCCCTCGACGGCCTCGCGCGGCAGTTCGGGGGCGGTGAGCGGGGTGAACGGGCCCCGGTACCAGGCGTACGTGGACTCCCCGGCGAGGGTGCGCTGGGGGAGGGCGGTGTAGCCGTGGTGCAGCCGGGTGCGGATGTGGCGCTCGGCGGCGGTGTCGCCCCCGCCGGCGGGCGGGGTGTGCCGCAGGGCGAGCCGCTCCGGGTCCGCGGTGCCGGGCGCGACCAGGTCGCGCAGCAGGGTGCCGGGGTCGAGGGTGCCGTCGGGGGCGTTGGTGAAGGACCAGGACCACAGGCTGCAGAGCCGGATGTGCCCGGCGTCCGCGAGCGTGCCGGGTTCGAGCCGGTCGAGGTGGCCCTCCAGCGAGACCAGGTGGACGGCGTAGCTCCCGGGCGTGCGCGGGAAGCGGTTGGCGGCCAGGACGGCGTACGCGCCCTCGGTGAGCACTTCGCCGTCGTCCCGGCGCTGCGGGGCGAGTTCGACGTCGCGGACGTGGGTGAGGTCGAGCAGTTCGGCCTTGCGCGGGGCGATCGCGTGGAACACCCCGATCGGCAGGTCGATCGTCCGGCAGGGCAGGGTGTCGTCGATGTCCCCGCCCAACTCCGGCCCGACGGTGCCGGGTTCGGTGGGGCGCCGGAGTTCGCCGACCGGCCGGTCGGTGAACTCGCCGGCGGCGGCGGGGTCGTCCAGCGCCTCCCCCTCGGCGAGCAGCAGCAGTGCCAGCCAGGGGGCCGGTACGGACCGCTTCGCCAGGGTCCGTTCCCAGGGCAGGACCGCGCGGGTGAGCGTGACGTGCGGCAGCACGTGGGTGTACCGACCGGCGGCGCCGGCGGCCGGGTAGAGGGCGTGCACCGAGCTCGGGTCGAGGTGGAAGCGCGCCGCGCGGATCTCGTACCGGCCCTCGGCCGGGGGGAGCTCGGCGGCGGTGTCCAGGGGCCGGCCGTCCTTGCTGAGCCGGTGCTCGACGGTGACGGTGTAGACGCCGGCGGTGGCCTTGGGGACGAGGTGGTCGTAGAAGCTGACGTCCAGGTCGGGGCGGGTGGGCACGGCGGTCACCTCTGGGCTTCGGTCAGCATCGGGGCGTCGGTCAGGGAGTGGCCGAGGAGCTCGGCGGTGCGGTCCAGCGGGCCGTCGCTCCCCGGGGCGAGGCCGAGGGCGGCCAGCGCGTCGTGCACGGCGGTGCGTTCGGCGGCCGCCCCGGTGAGGGTGCGGGTGATCACACCGACACCGTCCTCCTCGAAGACCGGGGCGGGCCCGGCCACGGACCCGTCGCGCAGCGGCATCCGGCCGGGCGGCAGCCCCTCGACGTCGAGGGCGGCGGAGGGCACCGGGCCGACGCCGAGCTGCCGGGTCGGGCCGGGGACGTCGATGGTCAGCCCGGTGAGGCAGCCGTCGACCAGGCCGTCCTGGTCGAGCGCCTGGTTCGGGTTCGCCAGCGGCCGGCCCCAGAGCGCCTGCGGCAGGCCCTCGCGGGAGGCGGTGATCTCCCAGCCGGCCTCCTGCCAGCCGTAGCGCCGGCCCTGCTCGTCGAGGATCTCGACGATCTGCTCGCAGACCACGCCGGTGAGCTTCATCGGCCGGATGTCGATCCGGGCGGTGTCGCTGCCCGCGAACAGGTCGCCGTTGAGGGTGATCCTGGACGCGGGCAGGGCGGACTCGACGGCCGTGGTGAAGCCGTCGATCCGGACCAGCTCCGGGGCGGACGCCGCCTGCCGGGCCGCCGTCTCCGCCTCGGTGACGTCGGGAAGTTCGCCGCCCTGTTTCAGCGCGGCGCGCGAGGGTGCGGGCAGTTGGAGCTGGAACTCCTCCCAGTCGGCGGCCGGCGCGCCCTTGCGGTCGGCGCCGAAGCCGAGGGTGAAGGAGATGAACCAGACCTTGACCTTGGCCCGGCCGCCGATCGGCGGCAGCCACAGCTGGAGGTCGACGCCGACCTCCAGCGAGACCCGGATCCGGACGAAGAGCACCTTGACGGTGGCGGCGACGCCGATGCGCAGGCCGAGCGCGAGGTCGGCGTAGAACGGCTTCCACTGCACCAGGGCGTGCACGTAGGCGGTGAACCAGGCGCGCAGGTTGATGCCGTGCCCGTTGTCGTAGACGGCGGCCAGCTCGCCGCCGATCATGAAGGCGCCGTCGGTCAGCGCGGCGTAGGCCTCGGCCCGGATCGACACCGGGCCGCGCTCCCACAGCCAGCCGATCCGCGGCGGCCTCGGGTAGTGCGCGGGGACGCGGAAGCGCGGGTGGTAGCCGCCCGCGGTGAGCACGAAGCCCTTCGGGACGCCGGGCAGGCTCTTGCCCCACACGTAGAGGGAGAT
The DNA here is from genome assembly GCF_042786665.1 of Kitasatospora sp. NPDC059146. Lineage (NCBI taxonomy): Bacteria > Bacillati > Actinomycetota > Actinomycetes > Kitasatosporales > Streptomycetaceae > Kitasatospora > Kitasatospora sp. NPDC059146. The sequence goes on from NZ_JBHZCY010000042.1 coordinate 14,910, forward strand.
GCCGCCGGTGAGCCTGGCCTGCGGGTCCAGCAGGTAGGAGCCCTCGGCGATGACGGTGTCCATGGAGAAGCGGCCGAGCGCGGAGTCGTAGGCGAAGACGAAGTCGACGACGACCTGGCCGAGCGGCTTGCCGAAGAGGAGCGGTGCGGCCCCGTCGTGGGGTGCGGCCTCGCCCCGCCGCGCCGCCGTGCTCCCGGCGCCACGGGTGGGCGGCAGCGCGAGCGAGGTGCTGCCCGCCAGGACGGCCTTCCAGCCGGCCGGGCCCCACTCGACCAGGGCCACCGCGCGGGCCTGGATGAACCGGTAGACGGTGAACTCCATGCCGCCGGCCACCCAGTACTGGCCCTGCGCCGGGGTCACCCAGCCGCCCTGCCCGACCAGTCGGTCCAGTGCCTCGGTCGGGGACAGCTTCTCGACCTCGCCGCCCGGCTCGCCGGGCGCGGCGCCGAGCCGCTTGACGAAGGGGAACTCGCTCACCTCGTGGGTGGCGGGCAGCCGGACGGTGCTGTTGACGCCGAAGCCGAGCACGACGCCGGTGAAGGTCACCGGGCCGACCGTGAAGAGCCCGTTGATCCGGTTGCGGCCGGCGACCAGTTCGGCGTAGCCGAAGACCGAGTCCCAGCCGGCCTTGTTGCGCGCCCAACTCCCGGCCAGCTGCAGGACGATGAGGTCCTGGATCTCGATCCGTCCGGCGGCGGCGAAGGCCGGCTCGAAGTCCGGGCCCGCGTCGATCCGGGTGAAGGCCCCGGCGATGACCACCCGGGGCGGGCCGGTCCGCTCCAGCGCCAGGCTCGCGCCGCGCAGGGTCGGGGTCAGGGACCAGTCCGTGTCCAGGCCGAAGCCGAGCCCGAGCAGGTCGACGGTGAGCGGGCCGACCGCCATGGTGGCGTCCAGCGCGATCACCAGCCGGCCGTCGACGACGGCGACGCCCAGCCGGTGCAGCCGCACCGGGCCGAGCACGACGCCGAGTTCGCGGGCGGAGCCGTCCTCCTGGGCACGGGCGGCGATGGCACGGGCGGCGATCGGGCCGCGCGCGGTGAGCGCCCGCCCGGGCGGGGAGGTGACCGGCAGGACGAGCGGGTCCTGCGGCTCGCCGCCGATGCTCAGTTCGATCTGGACCGCGACCCCCGGCCGGGCCGCCTCGCCGACGGCGAAGCGGGGCAGGCGGCGTTCGGCGGCGCCGTCCAGCCCGTCCAGCAGGGTGTTGAGGGCGCGGGCCTGCTGGTCGTTCCACCCCTCGGGGGCGGAGGTGACGGCGAGCCCGGGCAGCGCCAGGTCCGAGCCGGGCGGGACGGCGTCGCCGACCAGGGGCAGCCCGGAGGCGCGGGCGTCCAGCCGTACCCGGGCCGCGGCGGTGGTGCGGCGCGGCTTGCCCTGGCCGGAGCCGGGGCGGGTGGCGTACACCCAGCCGGTGTGCTCGGTGGTGGCGGTGAGCAGCACCTGGCCGGTGGCGGAGTCGTAGCGGACGGCCAGGGCGGTGAGCGCCGGCTCCAGGGCCTCGGGCAGTCGGGGCAGGTCGATGCCGAGCGCGGCCACCAGATCGGTCGGGCGGACCCCTTCGGGGGAGGACCAGGTGCCGGTGACGGTGGTGCCGGTGGCGTCCTCGCGGTAGTCGACGGCGAAGACCAGGGTGCGCGGCCCGGCCGTCCGTACACCGGCCGGAGCGTCCTCCTGGCGCAGGTCCTCCCCGAGCAGCTCCTCCCCGCCGTCCGGCTCCTCGGTGCCCGCACCCGGGACGACCACGGTGAGCAGGCCGGTCACCTGCTTCTCGTAGCCGCCACCGGTGGGGCGCCGGGTGAGCACCGTGGTGAGGGTGAGCACGGCGTCGGCCTCGCCGATCGGGAACGCCAGGGCACCGCCCAGCGCGATCTCCTCGCCCGAGCCGTCGAACTCCACCGACAGCGAGAGCAGTTCGAGTTCGTCGAAGAGTGCCGGGACGTCGGCCTCGAACACGCCGAAGAGGTCGGCCGGGGTGAGGCCCGTCGCCTGGCCGAGGAAGCGCCAGACGCCGTCCTGGTGCTCGGCCGACACGCCGACCTGGCCGCCGCCCAGCTGCCAGGCCGTCTCCAGCTCGCCGGTCCAGCCGTCACCGTCGACGGTCAGGGCGAGGTCGAGGTCGGTCAGCGCGACCCGGCCGGGCAGGACCTCCCAGGGGCCCTCCACGGAGAGGTCCAGGCCGAACGCGGGTGCGCCCTTGCCGGCGGTCCCCTCGAAGCGCAGCTCGGAGACGGTGAGTTCGGGCAGGCCGAGGCCCGGGAGGTAGGCGGCGGCCAGCGGGGCGAGCGGCACCGGGGCGAGCAGCCGGGCGACCGCCCGGAAGTCGGGCAACCGGACCTCGGCGTGCGCCTCGGTGTCGCCGGCGAGCGTGAGGGTGCCGCCGAAGAGGCTGCGCACCCGGGGGCGGCCCACGTGGGTCACGGTGAACTCGGCGAACAGCCCGGACACGCCGAGCGCGCCGGGGAACAGGTCGAAGGTGGTGTCGAGCTCGATCCGCACGCCCGCGGAGACGATCGCCGCGGTGATGCCCCGGGCCTGGTCGGCGGGGTGGAAGGTGACGGACAGGCCGCTCATCGCCAGCGGGCCGATCCGGCCGAACTCCTCGGGGATCGCGAAGTCGCCGGCCCCCAGGCCGGGCCCCAGCACCGCCAGGTCGGCCAGGTCGCGCAGCGGGACGTCCGCGAAGTCGCCCGCCAGGCTCCAGGCGCACCCGGCCTGCTCCGGGCAGAACCCGACGGCGTAGCCGCGCTGTCGCGGCCCCGCGCCGGGCAGGGGGAACTCGGCGCCGATGCCGTTGCGCGGGCGGGCGTGGTCGTCGGTCCGGTCGTCGGTCCGGTCGTCGTCGATGGCGGCGGTGGCGTCGAGCAGCAGGTGGAGGGTGTCGAAGCCCACCGTGCGCAGCACCGCCGGATCCAGCTCGCGGTCCAGGTGGCCGGCGGGCACGGTGAAGTCGGGCAGCGAGACGTCGATCTGCAGGCCGGTGACCAGGGCCTCGTCGTCGTCACCGGCCGCCGGGTCGTCAGGGTCCCGGTCGGTGGCGAACCACACCAGGGCGGGCAGCGGTGTGGCGGCGCCGGAGAGCAGCAGCTCGCCCGCGACGCTCAACTCCTCGGTGAGCGCGACGGACCGGGCGAGGTTCAGCGTTCCGGCGCCCAGGTGCCGCTGGAACAGTTCGCCCGCGGTCGGCAGGTCGAGGTCGGCGGCTCCGAGGGTGAAGGCGCCTCCGTCGGACGCCTCGATCCTCGCGCGCAGTGCCGCAACGGACAGCCCCATGGTCAACTCTCCTTACTTGTAGGTGAGCCGGTAGGTGCCCGGGGTGCCGTCCGGGTCGATGGTCAGGTGCCAGTCCCAGCCGCGGGGGTCGGGCTTCTTGCCGGTCGCGGCGTCCTTGACGTTGTTGAGCGTGGTGCACACGCCCGCGACGCCGACCTGGTCCCGGTAGTGGTACGGCCCGGTGCCCTTGATGACGTCGCCGGACTGCCCGTAGTAGGCCACGCGCGGGAGTTCGCCGTCCGCCGGGTTCGGGGTGACGGTGGGCGCGGGCTTGTGCCGGTCGTCGGCGATCCGCTGGAGGTGGCCGAACCCGGGGATCCCGGTGCCGCCGAACTCCCGGGTGCCCGAGCTGACCAACAGGCCGTCGGGGTTGATCAGTCGGACCCAGGGCGCCGTCGAGGAGTAGCTGCTCCCGTGGTGACCGACCTTCAACCAGGAGCCGGCCTCGCGCTTGAGGTCGGGGTCGTCCTTGTACCTGGCCACCAGGTAGTCCTCGGTCTCCTCGCCGGCGTCGGCGGTGAGGATGACCTTCTGCCGTTTCCCGTCCTTGTCGGGGGCTCCCTGGAGCATCAGCACGATGCAGTCGGTGTTCGCCTGGCTCTCCGCGGTCGGCGCGTCCGCCTTGCGCTTGCTGCCTCCCAGCGGCCAGAAGCCGTGCGGGAGGGCCTCCAGGCGGGCCAGGGTGCTGCCGGTGGTCCTGCGCTTCTTGGCGGCGACGCTGGCGGTGGTGCGGGTCTTGGAGACGCTCGCGGAGATCACGTAGAGCTTCGGGGTGGTCGGGCCGTCCGGGAGGCCGTCGAGCGGCAGCAGGAGCGGGGTGGCGGGCATGTCCTGTTCGACCGGCTCGGTGGCGATGGTGTGGGACGAGCCGTCGCGACCGTAGGTGGTCCAGTTCTTGAGCATCAGGTTGAGGCCCTTGCCGTGCCCCAGGATGTCCTTGGTGTAGTCGCCGGGCTTCCCGGTGTACCGGATGTTCCGGATCGTGTAGCGCAGTCGGCGCTTCTTCGTGGCCGTGTCGACCGGCGCGACGAGGTCCTGGACGTAGCGGTAGTGGTCGCGGTCGGGGTGACTGAGGATCAGGTAGTCGATGGTGTTCGGGGTTTTCAGGTTCTTCAGGTAGCCGTCGATCTTCTCGATGACCCGCTCCGACATGGACCCGGCCGTCGCCAGGGGGCCGCCGCCCTTGTGCCCCTGGCGCTTGATGCTCCCGCAGTCGATCAGGACCGAAGCCACGCCCTGGGTGTCCTTGCCGTCGGCGTAGAAGATCAACAGGGTGCAGTCGCCCTGCCCCACATTGAAGAAGACGGCTTCCACGGGCATGGCGAACTCCCTCAGTCCGTACGGCTGATGATCACTGGTCGAGGAGCAGCGCCCATGGTCGCACGTATACATCTTGGCGGAGCCATGACTTCCCGGACTGATCGAAACTCTCCGAGAATTTCGGTGATCCGATCGAAAGCATTCTCTTTCTGACACGGCGCCGACATCCAGCCTCGGGCGCACCAGTGGGAGTTGTTGACGAAATCAGGTCCTCACCCGAGTATCCGAGAGTGCTGCCGAACACCTCCCCCTCCGATCCCTTCGACGCGGCCGCAGGACCGCCCGGCCTGCTGCGGGTCGAGTGCGTGCCAAGCCCGGACCCGCTTCCCGTCTCGACACCCAGCAAGACCAAGAACGGCGTCCTCAGCCTCACCTTCTCCAAGCCCGACGGCGCCGCGGACGTCAGATGCCGGTCCATCACCGTCTCCCTCCCGGTGGGGACGACCGCCGCCGACCTCGCCAGCAGCCCCGCCCCCCTCGACGGCAACCAGGACGGGGGCCAGGGGAGTTGGCTGATCGTGCCGCAGCGCGGTGACGAGGCCGTGGTGTTCACGTGCACCCCGGAGGGGCCGGGGAGCCAGGTGACCTTCGACGCCACCCGCCGCTTCACCCTCAAGGTCTCGGCGATCCCCGTCGTCCGCACCCCCGGCCACGCCGCCCTCACCATCACCGAGCACACGACCCCCGCCACCAGCGACGATTGGGCCGACCGCACCGTGAGCACCGACCCCGTGGAGAAGCACCTCGAAAGCCCGTCGGCCTTCCACTTCCGCGGTTTCGCCGCCGAGAGGCCCCAGATCGTCAACGACGGGAAGGCGACGGTCGTCCTGCGCTGGGAGGGCAGCGAGGCCGGCACCGGCTACTGGCTGGCCTGGGACGACCGCCCCCCGATCGAAGTCTCCGGCGGAAGCCACCCGGTCGGCCCCCTCACCGACACCACCACCTTCGTCCTGGACGCCCGCACCAAGGACGCCCAGGGCAAGGACGTCCACCACTACCTGTCCACCACCGTCACGGTGAAGAACCCCGACATCGCCGCCAAGACCCTCTCCGCCACCGACAAGGTCACCGTGACGGACACCTTCTGGGCGGACAACAAGAACGCCAGGAAGACCTGGGCCCGCAACACCGCCTTCGAGGGGGACGTCACCATGTCCGGCAAGCTGACCGTCGGCGGCGAACTGCAGGCGGACGGGAACGTCACCGTGAAGTCCGACAAGGAGCTGAAAGCCGGCAAGGTGACGGCGGGCGGAGTGATCACGGCGAACGACGGCCTGACCGTCAAGTCGGACAAGACGCTCAAGGCCGCCGCCCTGGCACACCCCACCGCGGGCACCGCGATCAAGGTCAACGACACGCTGCTCTTCCAGGGCACCGCGGGCCTGAGCATCCCCCAGAACGGCGGAGCGATCACCGTCTACGGCGCGCTCACCGCCAAGGCCGGGGCCCAGGCCGGTGAGGGCGAGCTCACCGCCAACGGACCGCTCACCGCCAACAAGACCGTCAAGGTCACCGGCACCCTCACCGCCAACGGCAGCGTCTCCTTCGCCACCGCACTCTTCGGCAGCCCGACGCGGAAGAACTACCCGACGTCGTCCGTCAAGCCGCGCTCGACCAGCAAGTGGACCATGACGGCCGACCGGAACGGCTTCCTGGTGGTCGAGGCCGCCAGCTACGAGTGGTTCAGCGACGACGAGAAGCACGGCCGCAAGCACCGGGTCTACGTCGAAGCCCCCGGGATGACCTACTACTTCGACCTCGTCGCCCACGGCAAGAAGACCCGGCAGAACACCCAGGGAGTCTGGGACAACATGACCGTCCCGCTCGCCCGCAACGCCACCGCCAAGGTCTGGATCGAGGACATCGACGACGTCGCGAACGCGAACGGCAACGTCCAGATGAACATCTGCTGGTACCCCATGGGCGCCGTCTGACCGTCCCCTCCCCACCCGGGGAGGCCGGCCGGTCCGACGCACTGTCGGACCGACCGGCCTCGGCGTCCCCCCGAAGGGGCCGCCCGGCGGCGGCTCAGACCGCGGGGCCGGCCGGCGCGTGCAGGACGGCGGCCAGCACCTTGGGCAGCTCGCCGGCGGAGTCGGCGGTCCGGGCGCGCCAGGCGACGTGTCCGTCCGGGCGGACCAGGACGCCGCCGTCGGCGTCGACCTCGCGCAGCCGGTCCCAGGCCCCGTACGGGTCGCGCAGGCCCTCGGCGGAGCCGATCGTCCGGACCGTCACGGGCACCCCGGTGAGTCGGGCGGCCTCGCGGGCGGCATCGTGCCAGCGGTCGCCGCCGCGGCCGGTGAGCAGGACGAAGCGGCCCCGCCCGACCACGTCCAGGGTGGAGCGGCGGCGGCCGCCGTCCTCCAGCCAGGCGTGCGGCAGACGTGCGCCGGGCCAGGTGGTGGGCTGGTAGTACAGCTCGGGGTCCCGGTCGCCGACCGGCTCGGGCGTGCCGTCGTCGACCCGGGCACCGCTGCGGTAGCGGTAGCCGATCTCGACGCCGTGCGCGTTGACCTGGTAGTTGATCCGGTCGGTCGCGGCGGCCAGGGCGGCCCGCCGGGCGGCGGCCTCCTCCGTGTCGTCGGCGAGGCCGCGCAGCAGCTCCCACTGCTCGGCGGCGTCCTGCCCGGCGGTGAAGCCCAGCGCGGCCGGGATGCCGAGGAAGTCCAGCATGCTGCGCACCGCCCGGTCGACGATCTGTCCGCCCACCGGCAGCCGCTCGGCCTGGTAGGTGTCCAGCAGCGCGGGCGAGGCCGAGCCGTCGAGCACCAGCTTCAGCTTCCAGCAGAGGTTGAAGGAGTCCGCGACCGCCGAGTTCAGCCCGAGGCCGTTGGTCGGCGGCATCTGGTGCACCGCGTCGCCGACGCAGAACACCCGGCCGTTCGCGTAGCGGGGGGCGACGACCGCGTTGACCTCCCACGGCGAGACGTTCTTGATCCGGACCTCGACGGACGGGTCGCCGATGCTCTCCCGGATGTGCGCGAGGATCTCCTCGTGGTCGTCGCGGTCGAACTCCGCGCCGTGGTCGAGGAAGCGCAGGTAGACCCATTCGTTCCAGGGGCGGATGCTGACGAACACCCGGCCGTCCTCCGGCGGGTTGCCGGGCACGGCGCCCATGTAGAGGATGGCCGGGCGGTCCTCGCAGTACTGCGAGAGGTCCGCCTCGAACCAGACCGAGGCGACCTTGGCCAGCCCGGTGGCACCCTCCACGGTGAGTCCGGCCTGCTCCATCACCCGGCTCTTCGCGCCGTCGGCGCCGATCACGTAGTCGGCGCGCACGGTGTACTCCAGGCCGGACTGCCGGTCGGCGACCACGGCCGTGACCCCGTCCTCGTCCTGCTCCATGCGCAGGAACTCGTGACCGAAGCGGAGCTCGCCGACCGCGGCCTGCCGGACCCGCTCGACCAGCAGCGGCTCCAGCCGGTGCTGCGCGAGGTTGCACATCGTGCTCGGACTGGCCGCCAGGTAGTCGCCGATGCGGTCCGGGCCGTTGCCGTAGGCGTCCAGCCGGCTCACCTCGGGTCCGGCGAACGTCGACATGAAGACGTGGTTGGCCAGCAGCGGGCTCGGGGTCGCCTCGGCCATCACCTGGTCCTCGGCGCCGAGATCGCGCAGGATCTCCCCGGTGCGCTGGTTCAGCAGGTGCGCGCGGGGGGTGTGGGCCGTGCCCGGGTACTTGCCGACCACCAGGTGCGCGACGCCGTAGCGCGAGAGCGCCAGCGAGGCGGTCAGGCCGGCCGGGCCGGCGCCGACGATCAGTACCGGGACCCGGACGTCGGGGGCGGTGGTGAGGGTCACTGGGCAGCCTTCCGTGCGTAGCCGGCGTAGATCACCGACGTGTCCTTGTGCACGCCGAGCTGGAACTGCCGCCCCAGCTCGCCGTACGTGATCTCGCCCCGGGCCCGGCGGCGCATCGCCTTCAGCAGCTCGAACTGCGGCCGGGTGGAGGCGAATCCGACGAGGTCCTGATTGGTCAGGTCGTGCGCGCGGAACACCGCGTGGAGCTCGGCCGGCTTGATGAAGCTCTTCCAGTCGTGCAGGTCCTTGGGCGCGAAGCTGACGGACTTCCAGTCCTGCGCCATCTTGATCATCGCCAGCTTGGACCGGAACGTCCGGTTGATGGTGTCGTAGAGGTAGTGGCCGCCGGGCTTGAGCACCCGTACGGCCTCGCCCACCGCCCGGTCCACGGAGGTGACGTGCTCCAGGGTGTCGCAGCAGTACACCAGGTCGAACGTGCCGTCGGCGAAGGGGAGTTCCTCGGCGAAGCCCTGCTGGTAGGTGATCTCCAGCCCGGACTGCCGGGCGTGCTCGCCGGCGGCCTCCAGGGACGGGCCGGACGGGTCCACGCCGGTGACCCGGCACCCGGCGCCGGCGAAGAGCTCGGCCAGCAGACCGCCGCCGCAGCCCACGTCGAGGACCTTGAGGCCCTTGAGGTCCAGCCTCAGCCGCTGGGTGAGGACCTCCTGGAAGTAGGCGAACCGGGCCGGGGTGAAGGCCTCCAGCGTCGCGAACGGCTGGTCGTCGTGCCACCAGGAGTGGGTGTTGTAGACGTCGTTGTCGACGGGCATGGTGCGACTCCTCAGGAGAGCTTGATGGTCGGGCGGTAGAGGTCGAGCCAGACGGCCAGGTCGAGGACCCGTTCGAACGCCTCGCGCTCGTCCCGGTCGACGGCCTCGGGCCGGGCGCCCGCGGCCGCCGCGAGCGCGGCCCGGTCGAAGAACTCGACCGCCTCGTGGCCGCCCGACAGCAGTTCGCCGACCTGCTGCTGCAACTGCCCCACGTAGGCGAGCTGCTGGGTGTGCGGGTAGAGGGCCTTCACCCGCTCCACCACCGACGCGGGGAGAACGTCCCGCACCGCCGCGCGCAGCAGGCTCTTCTCCCGCCCGTCGAAGGTCTTCATCGCCCACGGGGTGTTGTAGACGTACTCCACCAGGCGGTGGTCGCAGAACGGCACGCGCACCTCCAGGCCGACCGCCATGCTCATCCGGTCCTTGCGGTCCAGGAGCAGGCCCAGCAGGCTGGTCAGGTGCACGTGGCAGAACTCGCGCATCCGCCGCTCGTGCGCGTCCTCGCCCTCCAGCACCGGGATGGCGGCGACCGAGTCGCTCCAGCGCTGCGCCCAGTAGCCGGGGACGTCGAGGGTCCCCAGCAGCAGCCCGGCGTCGATCAGCTTGGTGGGGTGCTTCCGCGGGCCGAGGCCGGAGGCGGTCACCCACGGGAACATCGCGGTCTGCTGGACCGCCGGCAGGTGGAACCACGGGTAGCCGCCGAAGATCTCGTCGGCCGACTCCCCGGAGAGGGCGACCGTCGAGTGCCGGCGGATCGCCTTGAACAGCAGGTACAGCGAGTTGTCCGCCTCGCCGAAGCCGAACGGCAGGTCGCGGGCGGTCACGGTGGCCCGGCGCACCTCGGGATCGGCCAGTTCGAGGTGGTCGAGCCGGATGTCGTGGTGCTGCGCGCCGACGTGCTCGACCACCGCGCGGGCGAACGGCGCGTCCGCCGAGCCGCGCAGGTCGTCGGGGCGGAATTCGTCCGGCTGCTCGAAGTCGACGGTGAAGGTCCGCACCCGCTCGCCCCCGTCCGCCAGGCGGCGGGCGGCCAGGGCGGTGAGGGCGCTGGAGTCGAGGCCGCCGGAGAGCAGCACGCACTGCGGCACGTCGGCGACCAGCTGCCGGGCCACGCTGTCCTCCAGCAGCTCCCGGACGCGCCGGACGGTGGCCTCGGTGTCGTCCCGGTGCTCGGTGACCTCCAGCCGCCAGTACACGTGCTCGCGCAGGCCCGAGCGGTCGACGGTCACCATGGCGCCCGGCTTGACCTCGTGCATGCCCGTCCAGACCGCCCGGCCGGGGGCCTTGACGAACCCGAACAGCTCGCGGAAGCCGTCGGCGTCCACCACGGGCTCCACCGCCGGGTGGGCGAGCAGGGCCTTCGCCTCGGACCCGAACAGCACGCCGTCGGCGGTCGGGTAGTAGTAGAGCGGCTTGATGCCCAGGCGGTCGCGCAGCAGCACCAGCTTCTCGACACGGCCGTCCCAGATGCCCAGCGCGTACATGCCGTTGAGCCGGTCGGCGATCCCCTGCCCCCACTCCAGGTAGCCGCGCAGCACGACCTCGGTGTCACTGGAGGTGCGGAACTCGTGCCCCCGGCGGCGGAGTTCGTCCCGGAGCTCGGTGAAGTTGTACGCCTCGCCGCTGTACGTCATGGCGACCGGGCCGTCCGGCGTCTCGACGACCATCGGCTGCGCGCCGCCGGTCAGGTCGATGACGGCGAGCCGGCGGTGGCCCAGCGCGGCGTGCCGGGACAGCCAGGTGCCGGCGGCGTCCGGACCGCGGCAGGCCATGGTGTCGGTCATGGCGGTCAGGGCGGGGAGTTCACGTTCGAGGTCGTGCTGGAAGGAGATCCAGCCGGCGATCCCGCACATTCGGTTCTTCTTTCGTTCGGGGGCGGGGGTTGGGGCCGGGTGCTCAGCGGTGCGCGGCGCCGTGCCGGGAGGCCATGTAGGCGGGCAGGCCGTCGATGTGCGAGCGGCCGGTGGGGGCGAAGAAGAACCGGTCCAGCGGGCCCTGGAGGAACGACCACGGGCGGTTCAGCTCGGCCGCCCAGCGCCAGCCGAACCGGGCGCCGTTCTCGGTGGGTTCGACCACGTAGTCCTCCACCAGGTGACGGAAGATCGGGCGGGTCGCCTCGGTCGCGCTGAAGGTCTTGCGGGTGCCCTCCTCCCAGCGGAAGAAGCGCTCGCGGAGGGTGAAGTCACCGTCCATCTCGATCTCGCGGGTGGTGCCGACGCCGAACGGCCGGGGCGAGGTCCAGGTGAGCCGCCGCATGCCCTTCGTCCAGCTGGACACGCCGTCGCCGGTCAGGGCCGCCCAGGTCTCCTCCGCGGAGAACGGCACCTCGACCGAACGGGCGTGGTAGAGCGGGGCCGTGGCGAACAGCGAGTCGTCGGCCTCCTCGATCGGGTACCAGCGTGTCGACATGGTGTCGGGTCCTTCCGGGAACGGGGCGGTGGGGCGGGGAGGAGCGGTGAGGAGCGGTGAGGACGGGGCCGGGGCCCACGCCTCAGGCCTTGCGGGCCCGGAACAGGCCGACGGAGCCGCGCACGACGAGGTCGAAGTCGTCGAAGGACTGCTTGAGCTGGTCGCGCAGGTCCTCCAGGTCGTCCTGGTCGTTGTGGAAGACGCCCTTCGCGTTGAGGTTGTTCATCAGCCAGCGGCCGGCCCCGGTGACCGGGACCCCCGACGACAGCACGGTGCTGCCGAAGACCGTGCCGCCGGGCTTCACGGCCGCGGCCGCGTGGCGGATGGCCACGCCCTTCTCGCGCAGGCTGCCGGGGATGCAGTGCAGCAGGAAGCTCAGGGCGGCCGAGTCCTGGCTCTCGGCGGGCACCGGCAGCGGCTCCAGGGCGTTGGCGACCACCTTGGTGGTCCGGTAGTGCGCGAGCCGCTCGGCGGTGAAGTCGAGCGTGCTGGGGTTGAGGTCGGCCAGCGTGATGTGCGGGTTCGACACCGGGAACCGGGAGTGCGCCAGCAGGTACCCGGTGCCGACGCCGATCTCCAGGTGCTTCGCACCGAGGCAGGTGTCGTACATCTGCTGGAAGTTCCGCGGCGAGCACCGCCAGAACAGCGGCGCGCTGCCGCGGAAGACGACCAGGTCGTAGAAGGTCAGCGCGCGGCGGTGGTAGGGGGCCTGGCCGTCGTGGACCGCCTGGTCCAGGGAGGTGGGCCGGTTGCCGTTGTCAGTGCTCATGTTCTGCTCACCCTCGTCAGGAGTCGGACATCGTGGTGGTCGGGCCGGCCGTGCCGGTCGTGGTGGTCAGGCGACCGGCTCGGCGAGCCGGTCGAGGACCGCGCGCACGGTGGTGGGGCTGTGCTCGCCGGTCATCGTGAAGTGGTCGCCCGGAACCTCTGCCCCGGTGTGCGGGACCGGCCAGGAGGCCTGCCAGTCGGCGGCCGGGAAGCCGGGCAGCGGCCGGGCGGCGCGCAGGTGGAGCGTGGGCGTGGCCAGGGGCCGGGGCCGCCAGGCCTCGAAGAGCTGGGCGTAGCCGCCCATCGCGGTGAGGCAGACGTCGTCCAGCAGGGCGTCGGCGGGAATCCGACCGTCCGTCAACTGGGCGGCGATCTCCGCCTGGACGAGGGGAAGTATGGCACTGCCGGGCCGGTAGCTGTCCAGCAGGACGACCGACACCGGGAGGGCGCCGAGGTCCTCCAGGCGCTCCGCCACGGCGTGCGCGATCCAGCCGCCGGCGGAGTGGCCGAGCAGCGCGAACTGCTGCCCGGCGGCGAGCCGTTCGACGTCCTCGGCGTGCAGGCGCACCAGCGCGTCGAGATCGGCCGGGAGCCGCTCGCCCGCGGCGAAGCCGGGGGCCGGCAGCACCCACAGCTCGTGCTGGCCGCCCACGGCGGCGGCGAGCCGCGCGTACTGGTGGGCGCCGGACCTGCTCGCGAACGACGGGAAGCAGAACAGGCGGGGGGCCGCCGGACCCTGGGTGAGGCGAACGGGAGCCGGCCGGCCGGACGGGTCGGGCGGGGAGTCGAAGGTGTCGCGGAACCGCGCGGCGGCGGACAGGAGTGCGTTGAACTCCGCGAACCGGCCCAGCTCCGCCGCCCGTGGCGCGAGCGAGGCCAGCAGCCCGCCGGGCGGACCGGCCGACGGCACCGGGGCGGCGTCCAACCGGTCCAGCAGGTGGGCGGCGAGGGCGTCGAGCGTGGAGTGCTCGAACACCGCCGTGGCGGACAGCTCCAGGCCGGTGGCCGCCTGGAGGGCGGCGCTCAGCTCGGTCGCGGCGAGGGAGTCGAGTCCCAGCTCGGGCAGGCTCAGCGCGGTCTCCACGTCCTCGGTCGAGCTGTGCCCGAGCGCGGCGGCCACCTCGGCGGCCACCAACTCCCTGAGGAACGGGCCGCGTTCGGCCGGGTCGAGGGAGGACAGTCGTTCGGGCGACCGGGGGCCGGCGTTCTCCTCGGGCGTTCGGGGGTCACCCGGCGCGGTGGCCGGTGGTTCGGTGGCGGGCGTCCCGGTGGCGGGCCCGGCCGTCCGGGAGGCCGGTGCGACGCCCTCCGGCCAGAACCGGCGCCGCTGGAACGCGTACGTGGGCAGGGCGACCCGGTCGTCTCCACCGGAGTCGGCGAGAACGGCCTCCCAGGCCACCGGGACGCCACGGACGTGGACACCGGCCAGCGCGGTCAGCGCGCTGTCCGCCTCCGGCCGGCCGCTCCGCAGCAGCGGCACCGCCGCCGGGGCCGGGCTCCGGTCGGCCAGCGCGTCCCGCACCAGGGCGGACAGCACGCCGCCGGGGCCGAGTTCGAGGAAGGTGGTCACGCCGTCCGCAGCCATCCGGCGCACGCCGTCGTGGAAGCGCACCGCCTCCCGGATGTGCCGGACCCAGTACTCCGGTGCGCACACCTGCTCGGCTGTCGCCTGCTCGCCGGTCAGGTTCGACAGCAGCCGGATCCGCGGTGGCCGGTACGCGAGCCCGCTCGCCGCCTCGTGGAACCGGTCCAGCACGCCGTCCATCAGCGGCGAGTGGAACGCCCGGGTGACCCGGAGGCGCTTCGTCCGGCGACCACGCGCGGCGAGGACGGCCGCGACCTCCTCGACCGCCTCGGCCAGGCCGGAGAGCACGACGGCGCGCGGCCCGTTGACGGCCGCGATGCCGACCCGGCCCTCCCCGCCCGCCAGCAGCGGCAGCACCTCGTCCTCCGACGCCTCGACGGCCACCATCGCGCCGCCCTCCGGCGAGTCCTGCATCAGCCTGCCGCGTGCGGCGACCAGGCGGCAGGCGTCCTCCTGCGTCAGCACGCCGGCCGCGCAGGCCGCCGCCAGTTCGCCGACGGAGTGGCCGCCGACGTAGTCGGGCGTCACACCCCAGGACAGCAGCAGGCGGAACGCCGCCAGGCCGACGGCGAAGAGCCCGGCCTGGGTGAACACGGTCTCGTCGAGCAGGGCGGCCTCGGCGCTGCCCTCCGGGGCGAACAGGACGTCGCGCAGCGCGGGACGCCCGGGCGCGGCCAGGTGCCGGTCCAGTTCCGCGCACACCTCGTCCAGTGCCCGCGCGAAGACCGGATGGGCCTGGTGGAGGCCCCGGCCCATGCCGGGTCGCTGGCTGCCCTGGCCCGGGAACAGGAAGCCGACCCGGCCGGGCACCGCGGTGCCCCGGAGCAGTCCGGGGGCGGTGTCGCCCGCGGCCAGCGTGGCCAGCCCGGCCCGCAGCTCGCCGAGGTCGCGGCCGAGCACGACCGCCCGGTGCGGCAGGGCGGCCCTGGACAGCGCCAGTGAGCGCCCGACGGCGGCGGGGGAGGGACCGTCGGCGGTGGGGGAGGGCCCGTCGGCGGTGGGGGAGGGCCCGTCGGCGAGGTGGTCCCGGAGGCGCTCCGCCTGGCCGCGCAGGGCGGCCGCGCTGCGGGCCGAGACCGGCCAGGCGACGAGCGGCGCAGGCGCGGGAGGTGCGGGTTCGGCCGGCGCCCCGTGCTCCGTCGGGGCCTGCGGCGCGTCGCCCCCGGACGCGTCGGCCGGGCGCGGCTGTCCGGGCACCGCCGGGGCCTGTTCGAGGACCACGTGGGCGTTGGTGCCGCTGATGCCGAAGGCGGACACGCCCGCGCGCCGGGGACGGCCCCCCTCCGGCCAGGCCACCGGCTCGGTGAGCAGGGCGACCGCGCCGGAGGACCAGTCCACGTGCGGGGTGGGGGCGTCGGTGTGCAGGGTGGGCGGCAGGACGCCGTGCTCCATCGCCTTCACCATCTTGATCACACCCGCCATGCCAGCCGCCGCCGCGGTGTGCCCGATGTTGGACTTCACCGAGCCCAGCCACAGCGGCCGTTCCGCCGACCGGTCCCGCCCGTACGTCGCGAGCAGGGCCTCGGCCTCGATCGGGTCCCCGAGCGGAGTGCCCGTCCCGTGCGCCTCGACCGCGTCCACCTCGTCCGGTGCCAGCCCGGCACTGGCCAGGGCCTGCCGGATCACCCGCTGCTGGGAGGGGCCGTTGGGCGCGGACAGGCCGTTGCTCGCACCGTCCTGGTTGGTCGCCGAGCCGCGGATCACGGCCAGCACCGGATGCCCGTTGCGGCGGGCATCGGACAGCCGTTCCAGCAGCAGCACACCCGCACCCTCGCCCCAGGCGGTGCCGTCGGCCGCGGCGGCGAACGGCTTGCACCGGCCGTCCGGGGCCAACCCGCGCTGCCGGCTGAAGCCGATGAACGCCTGCGGAGTGGACAGCACCGTGACGGCCCCCGCGAGCGCGAGCGTGCTCTCGCCGGCGCGCAGCGAGCGGCAGGCCAGGTGCAGGGCGACCAGGGAGGAGGAGCACGCGGTGTCCACCGTCAGGGCCGGACCCTCCAGCCCGTAGGTGTAGGCGAGCCGACCGGAGATGACGCTCGCCGCGTTGCCGGTCAGCAGGTAGCCCTCCAGGCCGTCCGCGGACTCCTGGGCCAGCAGGTGGTAGTCCTGGCCGCTACTGCCGGCGAAGACGCCGGTCCGGCTGCCGCGCAGGGACTCCGGGTCGATCCCGGCGCGCTCGAAGGCCTCCCAGGAGGTCTCCAGCAGCAGCCGCTGCTGCGGGTCCATGGCGAGCGCCTCGCGCGGGCCGATGCCGAAGAAGGCGGCGTCGAAGCGGTCGGCGTCATGGAGGAAGCCGCCCTCGCGGGTGTAGGTGCGGCCGGGGCGGTCCGGGTCCGGGTCGTAGAGGTTGTCGAGGTCCCAGCCCCGGTTGCCCGGGAACGGCGTGATCGCGTCGCGGCCGTCCGAGACCAGCCGCCACAGGTCCTCGGGGCTGCGCACCTCGCCCGGGTAGCGGCAGGCCATGGCGACGATCGCGATGGGCTCCTCGTCGTCACCGGCCCTCGTGGGAACGGGCGGCGCCTCGTCGGCCGGGACCTCGGTGCCCGCGAGCCGGCCGAGCAGGTGGCGGCCCAGGGCCTCGGGCGTCGGATGGTCGAAGGCGACGGCCGCCGGGAGCCGGAGACCGGTGACGGCGATCAGCCGGTTGCGCAGCTCGACCGCGGTGAGCGAGACGAACCCCAGCTCGTGGAACGAGCGCCCCGGCGGGATCGGACCGGTGAGGCCGAGGACGGCGGTCGCGTGGGACTCCACCAGGTCCAACAGCAGGCGCTCGCGGTCGGGCTCGGCCAGTTCGGCGAGGCGACGGCGCAGCTGCGCCCCGGCCGAACCCGCGGTGCCTTCGTCCGGCTCGGCGGTCGGCGTGGCCGTCCCGACGGTGTCCACCCAGTAACGGCTGCGTTGGAAGGGGTAGGTGGGGAGGTCGGGGTGGGTGCCGGGGGTGAGGTAGGGGGTCCAGTCGACGGGGTGGCCGTGGGTGTGGAGGTGGGCGGCGGAGGTGAGGAGTCGGGTCCAGGTTCCTTCGTTGCGGCGGAGGGTGCCGGTGATGAGGGTGGGGGTTGTGGTGTCGAGGGTTTCCTCGATGGCGGGGGTGAGGACGGGGTGAGGGCTGGCCTCGATGAAGGTGTGGTGGCCGTCGGTGAGGGCGGAGCGCAGCGCGTCGGTGAGGAGGACGGGTTGGCGGAGGTTGGTGTACCAGTAGTCGGCGTTGAGTTGGGTGGTGTCGATTCGCTTGCCGGTGACGGTGGAGTAGAGGGGGATGTCGGCGGGCTTGGGGGTGATGCCGGCGAGTTCGGTGGCGAGGTGGTCGCGGAGTTGTTCGACGTGGTGGGTGTGGGAGGCGTAGTCGACGTCGATGCGGCGGGCGCGGATGTCCGAGTTCTCGCAGTGGGTGAGGAGTTGGTCGAGGGCGTCGTGGTCGCCGGCGATGACGGTGGTGGTGGGGCCGTTGTGGGCGGCGACGCTCAGCCGTCCGTCCCAGGCCTTCAACAGCTCGACGGTGTCCTGGTGGCCGAGGGGAATGGACGCCATGCCGCCGTGTCCGCTGATGGCGAGGATGGCGCGGCTGCGCAGGGCGGCGATGCGGGCGCCGTCTTCGAGGGTGAGGGCGCTGGCGATGGTGGCGGCGGCGATCTCGCCTTGGGAGTGTCCGATGACGGCGGCGGGGTGGATGCCGAGGGACTGCCAGAGTTCGGCGAGGGCGACCATGACGGCGAACAGGGTGGGCTGGACGACGTCGACGCGTGCGAGGTCGAGGGTGCCGCGCAGGGCGTCCGTCAGCGACCAGTCGATGTGCGGCGCGAGCGCTTCCTGGCAACGGGCTATTGATCCCGCGAACACCGCTGAGGTGTCCAGGAGTTCGGCGCCCATGCCGATCCACTGCGAGCCCTGCCCGGGGAACACGAACACCGGACGCTCGAAGCTGCCGCTGCCGACGGGAGCGGTCCCCTCAGCGACGGCGGTGAGAGCGGTGAGCAGTTCCTCACGGTTCTCGCCGATGGCGACGGCCCGGTGGTCCAGGTGGGCCCGTCCGGTGAGCAGGGTGTGGCCGACGGCCCGCAGGTCGGTGTCGGGGCGCTCCTGGAGGAACGCGGCCAACTGTCCAGCCTGCGCGCGCAGCGCCTGCTCGTCCCGGGCGGAGAGCACCCACGGCACCACGGGGAACGGCGAGTCGGTGGCGGAGTCCTCCGGCGAGGCGGCGGGCGAAGCAGCCGGCGCCTCCTCCAGGATCACGTGCGCGTTCGTCCCGCTCGCTCCGAACGCCGACACGCCCGCCCGTCGTGGACGCCCGTCCTCCTCGGGCCACTCCCTCGGCTCGGTCAGCAGCGACACCGCTCCCGAGGCCCAATCGACGTGCGGGGTCGGCTCGTTGACGTGCAGCGTCTGCGGCAGTACGCCGTTGCGCATCGCCATCACCATCTTGATGACGCCCGCCGCGCCCGCCGCGGCCTGGGTGTGCCCGATGTTGGACTTCACCGAGCCGAGCCAGAGCGGGCGTTCGGCGGGCCGGTCCTTGCCGTAGGTGGCGAGCAGGGCCTGCGCCTCGATCGGGTCAC
Source organism: Kitasatospora sp. NPDC059146 (assembly GCF_042786665.1). Taxonomy (NCBI): domain Bacteria; kingdom Bacillati; phylum Actinomycetota; class Actinomycetes; order Kitasatosporales; family Streptomycetaceae; genus Kitasatospora; species Kitasatospora sp. NPDC059146. The sequence continues at coordinate 33,383 of NZ_JBHZCY010000042.1, forward strand.
CGAGCGTGGTTCCCGTGCCGTGGGCCTCGACCGCGTCGACGTCGTCGGCGGCCAGTCGGGCGTTGTCGAGGGCCTGGCGGATGACGCGCTGCTGCGACGGCCCGTTGGGCGCGGTGAGCCCGTTGGAGGCGCCGTCCTGGTTGACGGCGGAGCCGCGGATCACGGCGAGGACGGGGTGCCCGTTGCGCTGGGCGTCGGAGAGCCGTTCCAGTAGGAGGACGCCGACGCCCTCGCCCCAGCCGGTGCCGTCGGCGGCGGCGGCGAAGGCCTTGCAGCGCCCGTCGGGGGCGAGGCCGCGTTGGCGGCTGAACTCGACGAACATGCCGGGGGCGGCCATGACCGCCGCGCCGCCGGCGAGGGCGGTCGAGCACTCGCCCCTGCGCAGCGACTGGCAGGCCAGGTGGAGCGCGACCAGCGAGGAGGAGCACGCGGTGTCCACCGTGATCGCCGGGCCCTCCAGGCCGAACACGTACGACAGCCGGCCCGAGATGACGCTTGCCGCGCCGCCCGAGAGCAGGTACCCCTCCAGGCTCTCCGTGGCCCGCTGGGCGAGCGCCGCGTAGTCGACCTGTCCCGCGCCCATGAAGACGCCGGTCCGGCTGCCGCGCAGGGACTCGGGGGCGATGCCGGCCCGCTCGAAGGCCTCCCAGGAGGTCTCCAGCAGCAGCCGCTGCTGCGGGTCCATCGCCAGCGCCTCGCGCGGGCCGATGCCGAAGAACCCGGCGTCGAACCGGTCGGCACCGTCCACGAAGCCGCCCTCGCGGGCGTAGGTGTGGCCGGCCCGGTCGGGGTCCGGGTCGTACAGCGACTCCACGTCCCAGCCGCGGTCGGCGGGGAACGGGGTGACGGCGTCCCGGCCGTCCGCGACCAGCTGCCACAGCCGTTCGGCGGAGTCGGCGCCGCCGGGGTAGCGGCAGGCCATGCCGACGATCGCGATCGGTTCGGCCGCGACGGTCTCCGTCTCCTGGAGCCGGCGGCGCGTCTCCTGGAGGTCGGCGGTCACCCGCTTGAGGAAGTAACGGAGCTTGTCCTCGGTCTCGCTGGCCACAGTGGCGCTACCCCTTCGGATGGAACAGGAACAGGACGGCTGGTCGGCGGTGGCGCCGGCGGGAGGAGTCAGGAGATGCCGAGCTCGTTGGTGATGAAGTCGAAGACCTCGTCGTCGTCGGCGGACTCCAACTCCAGTCCGGTGCCGGCGGACGGGTCGTCCGCCGGCCCGGGCCGCGGGCTCCAGCGGTCGGTCACGGCCCGCAGCCGATCCGCGATCCGGGCCCGCTCGGGGTGGTCGGCGCCGACCCCGGCGAGCACGGCTTCGAGGCGGTCCAGCTCCGCCAGGACCGGTGCGGCCGAGGGCGCGTCCTCGCGCGGGAGTTCCGCGTCCAGGTAGCGGGCGAGTTCCGCCGCCGTCGGGTAGTCGAAGACGAGCGTGGCCGGCAGGCGCAGCCCCGAGGCGGTGGTCAGGCGGTTGCGCAGTTCGACCGCGGTCAGCGAGTCGAAGCCGAGGTCGCCGAACGCCCGGTCCGCGCCCACCGCCGCCGGGGCCGAGTGGCCCAGCACCACGGCCACCTGAGCGCGCACCAGGTCCAGCAGGGCGCGTTCGCGCTCCGCGTCGGACAGCCCGGCGAGCCGCTGCCGCAGGCCGTCGGCCGCCGCGGCGTCCGGTCGGTGGGCGGGGGCGGCGGACGGGCCGGCCAGCCCGCGCAGCAGCGGCGGGAGGTCGGGGCCGGCCTGGCGCAGCGCGGCGGGGTCCAGCCGGACCGGCAGCGAGGTCGGGTCGGTTCCGGCGAGCGCCGCGTCGAACAGGGCCAGGCCGTCCTGCGGGCCGAGCGGGAGGACGCCCGAGCGCCGCATCCGGCCGAGCGTGGCCTCGTCGAGCGTGCCCGCCATGCCCCGGTCCTGCTGCCACGGGCCCCAGGCCAGCGACCGGGCGGGCAGGCCCCGCGCGGCGCGGTGCTGGGCGAGGGCGTCGAGGAAGGCGTTCGCCGCCGCGTAGCCGCCCTGGCCGGCACCGCCGAGGGTGGCCGTGGCGGAGGAGAACAACACGAAGGCGGCGAGGCCGGCGTCCCGGGTGAGTTCGTGCAGGTGCCAGGCGGCGTCCGTCTTCGGGCGGAGCACGGCCTCGAAGCGTTCCTCGGTGAGGGAGGCCAGGGCCCCGTCCGCGACCACGCCGGCGGCGTGGACGACGGCGGTGAGCGGGTGGTCGGCGGGGACGGCGGCGAGGGCCCGGGCGAGGTCTTCGCGGTCGGCGGTGTCGCAGGCGGTGACGGTCACCCGGGCGCCCAAGTCGGTGAGTTCGGCGGTGAGTTCGGCCGCTCCCGGGGCCTCGGGGCCGCGGCGGCCGAGCAGCAGCAGGTGCCGCACGCCGTACGCGGTGACCAGGTGCCGGGCGAGCAGCGAGCCGAGCGCGCCGGTGCCGCCGGTGATCAGCACGGTGCCGTCCGGGTCGAGCGCGGCGGCCGTGTCGGCCGTGTCGGCCGCTTCGGTCGTCGCCGGGCGGGCGGGTACCAGGCGCGGGGCCAGGACGGTGCCGGCGCGCAGGGCGAGCTGCGGTTCGCCGCCGACGGCCGCCCGGTCCAGTGCCGCGGTGGTGTCCGCGCCGCCGTCCGGGTCGAGGCCGTCACGGTGGTCGAGGCCGTCACGGTTGAGGTCGGCGGGGTGGTCGAGGTCGAGCAGGACGAAGCGGTCGGGCTGCTCGGCCTGGGCGGCCCGGACGAGACCCCACAGCGGCGCGTGGGCGAGGTTCGGGACGTCCGCGGCCGCGGCCCGGCCGGTGGCGGGGTCGCCCGGGTCCGTCCGGTCGGCGGCCACCGCGCCGTGCGTCACCAGGACCAGCCGGGAGGCCGCGAACCGGTCGTCCGCCGCCCACGTGGTCAGCGTGGACCACGTCCGGCGCAGGGCCGCCCGCACCGCCGCGGGGAGGTCGCCCGTGGTGTCCGGCAGGGGCAGGACGACCGCGTCCGGCACCGGAAGTCCCGCGGTGACGGCCTCGCCGAGGGCCGTGAGGTCGGGGTGGCGGTCGAGACCGGGGAACCCGGCACCGTCCCCGAGCACGGCCCATCGGCCGCGCTCCCGTTCGACGCCGTCCGCGGCCGGGAGGGGAGCCCACTCGACCCGGAACAGCGCGTCGCCCAGCCCGGCCCGGGCCGCCGCGCGGAGTTGGTCGAGCGAGACCGGACGGGCCCGCAGGGCGCCGACCGAGGCGACCGGCGCGCCGGTCCCGTCGGCCACGTCCAGGGACATCGCGTCCGGTCCGGCCGGGGCCAGCCGCAGCCGCAGGGCGACCGCGCCGGGCCGGTGCACCCGCACGTTGTTCCAGGCGAAGGGCAGCAGGACCTGCTCGCCGGTGTTCCCGACCAGGCCCGCGTGCAGGGCGGCGTCGAGCAGGGCGGGGTGGACCCCGTACCCGTCCGCCCGGTTCCGTTCCGACTCGGGCAGGGCGACCTCGCCGTACACGTCCTCGCCCGCGCGCCACATCGCCCGCAGGCCCCGGAACGACGGGCCGTAGTCGAAACCGTCACGGGCGACGGCGGAGTAGAAGCCGTCGAGGTCCACCGGCTCGGCGCCCTCGGGCGGCCAGACGCCGGTCGGCCGCCAGCCCGCGCCGCCGTCCCCGGCGGCCAGCGTGCCGGCCGCGTGCCGGGTCCAGTCCGCGGTGTCGTCCGGCCGTGCGTACACGCCGATCGGCCGTCGGCCCGACCCGTCGGCCGCGCCGACCGTCACCTGCACCTGGGCCGTCCCGGCGCCGGCGAGGATCAGCGGCGCCTCCTGGTCGAGTTCCTCGACCGTCGTGCAGCCGGCCAGCCGGGCCGCGTGCAGCGCCAGTTCCAGGTACGCGGTGCCGGGCACCACCGTGCTGCCCAGCACCACGTGGTCGGCGAGCCAGCGGTGGGTGTGGGTCGACAGCCGGCCGGTGAGGAGCAGCCCGCCGCCCTCGGCCGGGGCGACGACGGCGCCGAGCAGCGGATGCCCGGCGCTCGCCACGCCCAGTTCGGCGGCCTCGGCGGGTGCTCCGTCGGCGGGGGCCAGCCAGTACCGCTCGCCCTGGAACGCGTACGTCGGCAGGTCCGGCCGGTGGCCGGCGGGGCCGACCAGTTCGGTGAGCAGGGCCGGCCAGTCCACCCGGGTGCCGCGCGCGTGGGCCCGGGCGACCGCGCCGAGCACGGTGTCCGACTCCGGGCGGCCGCGGCGCAGCAGCGGCGCCGCGGCGACGTCCCCGGTCCCGTCCCCGGCACTCTGCCGGACCATGGCGGACAGCACGCCGTCGGGGCCGAGTTCCAGGAAGGTCGTCACGCCCTGGTCGAGCAGGTGCCGGACGCCGTCGTGGAAGCGCACGCCCTCGCGCACGTGCCGGACCCAGTACTCCGACGTGCGGATCCGCTCGGCGGCGGCCGGCCGGCCGGTGAGGTTGGAGACGACCGGGATCGTCGGCTCGTGCAGCGTGAGGCCGTCGAGCACCTCGCGGAACGGGGCGAGCATGCCGTCCATGCGGGCGGAGTGGAAGGCGTGGCTGACGGTCAGCCGCTTCGTCCGGCGGCCCTGCACGCTCAGCTGCTCGACGATCGGTGCGACCGCGTCCTCCTCGCCGGAGAGCACGACGGAGCGGGGCCCGTTGACGGCGGCGATGCCGGCCGCGCCGGCGTGGTCGGTCAGCAGGGCGGTCACCTCCTGCTCCGTCGCCTCCACCGCCACCATCGCGCCGCCGGCGGGGAGCCGCTGCATCAGGCGGCCGCGGGCGGCCACCGCCGTGACCGCGTCCTCCAGCGAGAACACCCCGGCGACGTGGGCCGCCGCGAGTTCCCCGATCGAGTGCCCGAGGACGAAGTCCGGCCGCAGGCCCCAGGATTCGACCAGCCGGAACAGCGCCACCTCCAGCGCGAACAGGGCGGACTGGGTGAAGGCCGTCTCGTCCAGCCGGTCCGCCCCCGGCGCCCCCTCCTCGGCGAGCAGCACCTCGCGGACCGGCAGGCCGCTCCGCTTCGTCAGCAGGTCGCACACCCGGTCCAGCTCGGCCGCGAACACCGGGAAACGCCGGTACAGTTCGCGGCCGGCGCCGGCGCGCTGGGCACCCTGGCCGGTGAACAGGAACGCCAGCTTGCCGGTGCGGGTGGCCGAGCCCTGGACGAGGTCGGGCGCGTCGTCGCCCCGGCGCAGCGCGTCGAGGCCGGCGAGCAGCTCCTCGCGGCCGGTCCCGAGCACCACCGCGCGGTGGTCGAGGCCGGCCCGGGCGGTGGCCAGTGTCCACGCGACGTCCGCGGCCGCCCACTCCGGGGCGGCGGCCGCGGCGTCGGCCAGCCGACCGGCCTGGGCGCGCAGGGCCTCCGGGCTCCGGGCCGACAGCAGCCACGGGGTCGCGGTGGGTGCGGTGCGGCCGCCGGGGGCGGGCCGCTCCTCCACGGGCTGGTCCTCGACGTGCTGGTCCTCGACGTGCTGTTCCAGGATCACGTGGGCGTTGGTGCCGCTGATGCCGAAGGAGGAGACGGCGGCCCGCCGAGGGCGGTCGACGGCAGGCCAGTCGCGCCGCTCGGTGAGCAGTTCGACCGCGCCGCGGGACCAGTCGACCTGCGGAGTGGGCTCGTCGACGTGCAGGGTGGCGGGCAGGACGCCGTGGCGCATCGCCATCACCGTCTTGATGACGCCGGCGACGCCCGCGGCGAGCTGGGTGTGGCCGATGTTGGACTTCACCGAGCCGAGCCAGAGCGGCCGTTCGGCGGGCCGGTCCTGGCCGTAGGTGGCGAGCAGGGCCTGCGCTTCGATCGGGTCGCCGAGCCGGGTGCCGGTGCCGTGGGCCTCCACGGCGTCCACGTCGGCGGCGGTGAGCCGGGCGTCCGCGAGCGCGGCCCGGATCACCCGCTGCTGGGCCGGTCCGCTCGGCGCGGTCAGGCCGTTGGAGGCGCCGTCCTGGTTGACGGCGGAGCCGCGGACCACGGCGAGCACCGGGTGCCCGTTGCGGCGGGCGTCGGAGAGCCGCTCGACCAGCAGCACCCCGACGCCCTCGCCCCAGGCGGTGCCGTCGGCCGCGCCCGCGAAGGCCTTGCAGCGCCCGTCGGGGGCGAGGCCGCGCTGACGGCTGAACTCGATGAACATGTGCGGTGCCGCCATCACCGCCGCGCCGCCGACCAGTGCCATCGAGCACTCGCCGTCGCGCAGCGCCCGGCCGGCCAGGTGCAGGGCCACGAGCGAGGAGGAGCACGCGGTGTCCACCGTCACCGCCGGGCCCTCCAGCCCGAAGGTGTAGGCGAGCCGGCCGGAGGCGACGCTGACGGTGGTCCCGGTCAGCAGGTAGCCCTCGGAGCCCTCCGCGCCGCGCGGGTCGGAGGCGTAGCCGAGCGGGGAGGCGCCGACGAACACGCCGGTCGCGGTGCCGCGCACGGACTCCGGGTCGATGCCGGCGCGTTCGAAGACCTCCCAGGAGGTCTCCAGCAGGAGGCGCTGCTGCGGGTCCATGGCGAGCGCCTCGCGCGGGCTGATCCCGAAGAAGGCGGCGTCGAACCGTTCCGCGCCGCGGACGAAGCAGCCCGTCCGGACGTAGCTGCGGCCGGCCCGGTCGGGGTCCGGGTCGTACAACTCCTCGGTGTCCCAGCCGCGTTCCGTCGGGAAGCCGGACAGGGCGTCGCGGCCGTCGGACACCAGGCGCCACAGCTCCTCGGGGCTGTCGACGTCACCGGGGTAGCGGCAGGCCATGCCGACGATCGCGATCGGCTCGTGCCGGGCCTCGGTCAGCCGGTGGTTCTGCTGCTGGAGCCGCTTGTTCTCCTTGAGGGAGAGCCGGAGCGCCTCCAGCACCCTGTTCTCCTGGGATCCAGCCTGTGATGCAGCCATCGTTGGTTCTCCGCAGTCCGAGCGCGATCAGAGGTCAGTGGTGCCGAAAGCCAGGCCGATCAGGTCGTCGGCGTCCATGGCGTCGATCTCGTCGAGGTCCCCGTCCGGTTCGGCCGACGGCTCCTCCGGTCCGGCGCCGGCCAGTGCCAGCAGGGCGTCGAGCAGGCCGGCGGCGCGCAGCCGGGCGGGCGGGACGGTCGCCAGGAGCCGGCTGATCTCGCCGTCGGAGGCCGGCCGGCCGGCGGCGGGCTCGGCCGGGGCCAGCTCGGTCCGGAGGAAGGCGGCCAGGGCGTCCGGCGTCGGATGGTCGAAGACCAGGGTGGCGGGCAGCCGGAGTCCGGTGGCGAGGTTGAGCCGGTTGCGCAGCTCGACGGCGGTGAGCGAGTCGAAGCCGAGCTGTTTGAACGCCCGGTCCGGCTGGACGGCCCCGCCCGTGGCGTGGCCGAGTACCACCGCCGCGTTGGTGAGCACCAGTTCCAGCAGCGCGCGGGTGCGTTCGGCCTCGGGCAGGGCGGCCAGCCGCAGGGCCGGGGCCGGCCCGTCGTCCGTTCCGGTGGCCGCCGCCGTGCGCCTGGTGCCGGCGCCGACCAGCCGGCGCAGCAACGGCGGCACCGAGCCGGACTGGAAGGCGGTACGGGCGGTCGCGACGTCGAGCTTCATCGCCACCAGCTGGTCCCGGTCGGAGGGCAGTGCCGCGCTGAACATCGACACGCCGTCGCCGTCGGACAGCGGGCTCACCCCCGAGCGCCGCAGCCTGGCCAGGTCGGTGCTGCCGAGGTGGCCGGTCATGCCGCTGGCCCGCTCCCACAGGCCCCAGGCGATCGACAGGCCCGGCAGCCCCTCGGCGCGGCGGCGCCGGGCGAGCGCGTCGAGGAAGGCGTTGGCGGCGGCGTAGTTGCCCTGGCCGGGGCCGCCCAGGACGGCCGCCGAGGAGGAGAACAGGACGAAGGCGCCGAGGTCCGCGTCGCGGGTCAGCTCGTGCAGGTGCCAGGCCGCGTCCGCCTTGGGGCGCATCACGGCCGAGACCTGGGCCGGCGTCAGCGAGGCGACCACCGCGTCGTCCAGCACGCCGGCGGCGTGGACGACGGCGGTGAGCGGGTGGTCGGCGGGTACGGCGGCGAGGGCCCGGGCGAGGTCCTCGCGGTCGGCGGTGTCGCAGGCGGTGACGGTCACCCGGGCGCCCAGGTCGGTGAGTTCGGCGGTGAGTTCGGCGGCGCCCGGGGCCTCGGGGCCGCGGCGGCCGAGCAGCAGCAGGTGCCGCACGCCGTGCTCGGTGACCAGCTGTCGGGCCACCAGTGCGCCGAGCGCGCCGGTGCCGCCGGTGATCAGCACGGTGCCGTCCGGGTCCGGGACCGTCGGCATGGTGAGCACCACCTTGCCGACGTGCCGGGCCTGGCCCATGAAGCGGAACGCGTCCAGCGCCCGCCGCACGTCCCAGGTGCGGGCGGGGATCGGACGGAGCACCCCGCGTTCGAACAGCGGCATGAGCTCGGCCATCATCCGGCCGATCCGGTCGTAGCCGGCCTCGATCAGGTCGAACCAGAGGTAGGAGGTGCCGGGGTGGGCGGCGGTGACCTCGGCCGCGTCGCGGATGTCGGTCTTGCCCATCTCCACGAACCGCCCGCCGTCGGCGAGCAGCCGCAAGGAGGCGTCGACGAACTCGTGGGCGAGGGAGTTGAGCACCACGTCCACGCCCCGGCCCCCGGCGGCGGCGCGGACCCGCTGCTCGAAGTCGAGACTGCGCGAGGAGGCGATCCGCTCGGGCGGGATGCCGAGCGCGCGCAGGGTGCCCCACTTGGCCGGGCTGGCCGTGGCGAACACCTCGGCGCCCAGGTGGCGGGCCAGTTGGATCGCCGCCAGGCCGACGCCGCCGGTCGCCGAGTGGATCAGCACCGACTCGCCGGCGCCCAGCCCGGCGAGGTCGACCAGGCCGTAGTAGGCGGTCAGGAAGGCGATCGGCACCGAGGCCCCCTCGGTGAACGTCCAGCGTGCGGGGAGCGGGACGAGCAGCCGCTGGTCGACCACGGCGACCGGCCCGAACGAGCCGGGCACCATCCCCATCACGCGGTCGCCCGGGGCGAACGCGGTGACGCCGGGGCCGGTCTCCAGCACGACGCCGGCGGCCTCCCCGCCCATGACGTCCTGGTCGACCATGCCCAGGCCGAGCAGCACGTCGCGGAAGTTCATGCCGGCAGCCCGTACGGCCAGCCGGACCTGGCCGGGGCCGAGCGGTGCGGAGGCCGCCGGGTGGGGGAGGAGGGCGAGGTTCTCCAGCGTGCCCTTCGCGGTGGTGTCCAGGCGCCAGCCGGGCGTGTCCGCCGGGGGCTCCAGCAGTCGGCCGGTGCTCGCCCGGACGAGCCGCGGGGCGAGCAGGACGCCCTGGCGGAGCGCGAGTTGGGGCTCGGCGGTGGCGAGCGCGGCGGCCAGGGTGAGCGGCAGCCCGTCAGGGTGCCCGTCCAGGTCGAGGAGGACGAAGCGGCCCGGATGCTCGGTCTGGGCGGAGCGCACCAGGCCCCACACCGCGGCGTGGGCGAGGTCCGGCACGCTTTCGCCGTCGGCGGCCGCCACCGCGCCCCTGGTCAGCACGACGAGCCGGGAGGCGGCGAACTGCTCGTTCGTCAGCCAGTCCTGAATGACCGTCAGGATCTGGCCGACGGCCTCGCGCGCGGCGGCGGGGGCGTCGTCCGGCGATTCGGGGCCGGCGCAGGTGACCAGGACGGCGTCCGGGACCGTCGCACCGGCCTCCACGGTCCCGGCGAGGGCGGTGAGGTCGGGATGCGTGCCGAGCCGCAGGTCGTCGGGCAGCCCGAGGCGGTCGGTGCCGAGCAGGACCCAGCGTCCGGCCGCTGCCCCGGGCGGGGGCGGCACTTCGGTCCAGTCCACACCCAGCAGCGGGTCCGCGCCGTCGTCGGCCGCGGATCGCAGCTGCTCGCGGTCCACCGGGCGGCTCGCCAGCGACGCCGCCCGGGCGACCGGCGCGCCGCTTCCGTCGGCCACCGCGAGGGTGACCGCGTCGCCCCCGGCCGGTGACAGCCGTACCCGGAGGGCGGTCGCGCCGGTGGCGTACAGGGAGACGCCGCTCCAGGAGAACGGCAGTCGCACCTCGCCCGGGGCCGCGGCCGCGACCGCGTGCAGGGCCGCGTCCAGCAGGGCGGGGTGCAGGCCGAACTCGGCGGCCGCGTCGTGCTGTTCGCGCGGCAGCCGCACCTCGGCGAACAGCTCCTCGCCCTGGCGCCAGAGCGCGTGCAGGCCCTGGAACGCCGGACCGTAGCCGAGGCCGTCGGCGGCCAGGCGCGGGTAGAGGTCCGTGAGGTCCACCGGCAGCGCGCCGGCCGGTGGCCAGGCGGTGAGATCCCAGGCCGGCTGCTCGGCGTCGGTGGCCAGGACGCCGGTCGCGTGCCGGGTCCAGGGGGCGTCGGGGCGGTCCGGGCGGGAGTGGACGGAGACGGGGCGCCGTCCGTCCTCGGCTGCGGGGCCGACCCGGAGCTGGAGCTGGACCGATCCGTCCTCCGGGAGCAACAGGGGTGCCTGGAGGGTGAGTTCGTCGAGGACCTCGCAGCCGGTGCGGTCGCCCGCGTGGAGGGCGAGTTCGACGAGGGCGGTGCCGGGGAGGAGCGCGGTGCCGAAGACGGCGTGGTCGGCGAGCCAGGGGTGGGTGGCGGCGGAGAGCAGGCCGGTGAGGACGTGCTCGTCGTCGTCGGCGAGGGGGAGCAGGGCACTGAGGAGGGGGTGGTCGGCAGCGGTGAGGCCGGCGGCGCGGACGTCTCCGGCGGCTGCGGGGGCGTCGAGCCAGAAGCGTTCGCGTTGGAAGGGGTAGGTGGGGAGGTCGAGGTGGTGAGGACCGTCGGTGGGGAGGAGGGCCGTCCAGTCGACGGGGAGGCCGTGGATGTGGATCTCGGCGGCGGAGGTGAGGAGTCGGCGGAGGCCGCCCTCGTTGCGGCGGAGGGTGCCGGTGGTGACGGCGGGCTGGTCGGCGGCTTCGGCGGTGTCCTGGACGGTGGTGGTGAGGACGGGGTGGGGGCTGGCCTCGATGAAGGTGTGGTGGCCGTCGGTGAGGGCGGAGCGCAGCGCGTCGGTGAGGAGGACGGGTTGGCGGAGGTTGGTGTACCAGTAGTCCGCGTTGAGTTGGGTGGTGTCGATCCGCTTGCCGGTGACGGTGGAGTAGAAGGGGATGGTGGCTTCCGTCGGGGTGATGCCGGCGAGTTCGGTGGCGAGGTGTTGGCGGATGGTTTCGACGTGGTGGGTGTGGGAGGCGTAGTCGACGTCGATGCGGCGGGCGCGGATGTCCGAGTTCTCGCAGTGGGTGAGGAGTTGGTCGAGGGCGTCGTGGTCGCCGGCGATGACGGTGGTGGTGGGGCCGTTGTGGGCGGCGATGCTGAGTCGTCCGTCCCAGGCCTTCAACAGTTCGACGGTGTCGTGGTGGTTGAGGGGGATGGAGGCCATGCCGCCGTGGCCGCTGATGGCGAGGATGGCGCGGCTGCGCAGGGCGGCGATGCGGGCGCCGTCGTGGAGGGTGAGGGCTCCGGCGATGGTGGCGGCGGCTATTTCGCCCTGGGAGTGGCCGATGACGGCGGCGGGGTGGATGCCGAGGGACTGCCAGAGTTCGGCGAGGGCGACCATGACGGCGAACAGGGTGGGTTGGACGACGTCGACGCGTGCGAGGTCGAGGGTGCCGCGTAGGGCGTCCGTCAGCGACCAGTCGATGTGCGGCGCGAGCGCTTCCTGGCAACGGGCTATGGAGGCGGCGAACACGGGTGAGGTGTCGAGGAGTTCGGCGCCCATGCCGATCCACTGCGAGCCCTGTCCGGGGAAGACGAACACCGGACGCTCGAAGCTTCCGCCGCCCACCACGACCCCCGGCGCGGCGGTGCCGTCGGCGACGGCGGTGAGGCCGCTCAGCAGCTCCGCGCGGTCCTCGCCGATCACCACCGCCCGCTGCTCGAACGCCGACCGGCCCGACACCAGGGCCGCGGCCACCGCGGCCGGCTCCCACTCCGGGCGAGCCTCGACCGCCGCCCGCAGCCGCTCGGCCTGGGCCCGCAGGGCCCGCTCGTCCCGGGCGGACAGCACCCACGGCAGCGCGGCGCCGCCGACCGCGGCCGGAGCAGCCGCCGGCTGCTCGCTCGGCTGCTCGGCCGGTTCTTCCGCCGGTGCCTCCTCCAGGATCACGTGTGCGTTCGTCCCGCTGACCCCGAACGAGGACACGGCCGACCGCCGGGGCCGCCCCGTCCGCGGCCATTCCCGTGCCTCGGTGAGCAGTTCGACGGCACCGGAGGACCAGTCGACGTGCGGGGTGGGCTCGTCGACGTGCAGCGTGCGCGGCAGTACGCCGTGCCGCATCGCCAGCACCATCTTGATCACGCCGCCGACCCCGGCCGCGGCCTGGGTGTGGCCGATGTTGGACTTCAACGAGCCCAGCAGCAGCGGCCGTTCGGCCGGCCGGTCCTTGCCGTAGGTGGCGAGCAGGGCCTGCGCCTCGATCGGGTCGCCCAGCCGGGTGCCCGTGCCGTGCGCCTCCACCGCGTCGATCAGGTCCGGTGACAGGTCGGCCTCGGCGAGGGCGGCCCGGATCACCCGCTGCTGCGAGGGGCCGTTGGGCGCGGAGAGGCTGCTGCTGGCACCGTCCTGGTTCACCGAGGAGCCGCGCAGTACGGCGAGCACCGGGTGCCCGTTGCGGCGGGCGTCGGAGAGCCGCTCGACCAGCAGCATGCCGGCGCCCTCGCCCCAGGCGGTGCCGTCGGCGGCGGCCGCGAAGGACTTGCAGCGCCCGTCCCGGGCGAGGCCGCCCTGCCGGCTGAACTCGACGAAGGTGTCGGGCGTGGCCATCACCGTGACGCCGCCGGCCAGCGCCATCGTGCAGTCGCCGCGCCGGACGGCCTGGGCGGCGAGGTGGAGGGCCACCAGGGAGGAGGAGCAGGCCGTGTCCACGGTCACCGCCGGCCCCTCCAGTCCGAGCGCGTAGGCGATCCGTCCGGACGCGACGCTGCCCGCGGTGCCGCTGCCCAGGAAGCCCGCGACCGACTCGTCCACCGAGGTCAGCCGGGTGCCGTAGTCGTGGTACATCAGGCCGGTGAACACCCCGACCCGGGTGCCGCGCACCGTCGCGGGGGGAATGTCCGCGCGCTCGAACGCCTCCCACGCGGTCTCCAGCAGCAGCCGCTGCTGGGGGTCCATGGCGAGCGCCTCGCGCGGGCTGATGTCGAAGAACCCGGGGTCGAACCGGTCGGCGTCGTCGAGGAAGCCGCCCTCGCAGACGTAGGAGGTGCCGGGGCGCAGGCCGTCGGGGTCGTAGAAGTCCTCGGTGCGCCAGCCGCGTTCGGCGGGTGGCGCACCGACGGCGTCCCGTCCGGCGGCCGCCAGCTCCCACAGCTCCTCCGGGGTCCGGACCCCGCCCGGGTAGCGGCAGCTCATTCCGACGATCGCGATCGGCTCGCGGTCGGCGGCCTCCAGCTCGGCCACCCGGCGGCGTGCCTCGCCGAGTTCGGCGGCAGCCCACCGGAGGTGCTCGCGAAGCTTGTCTTCATGTGCCACTTGAGCCTGCTCCTAAAGCCGGTGCGGGGGTCGATCCGTGCGGGGTTCGGCCCTCAGCGGGCGCGCAACTGGTCGAGTACGTCGAAGAGTTCGTCGTCGGTCGCCGAGGCGAGGTCGGTTCGGTCGGCGCCGTCCCGGCCGTCGTCGTCCCAGCGGGAGAGGAGGTCCCTCAGCCGGTGGGTGATCGCCGTCCGGGCCTGGTCGTCGTCGGTGAAGGGCGCCAGGAACGCCTCCAGCCGGTCGAGTTCCGCGAGCGCGGGGCCCACCTCCGTCATCTCCTCGGCGCCGAACCGGGCGCTGAGGTGATCGGCCAGAGCCGTCGCGGTGGGGTGGTCGAAGACCAGGGTGCTGGGCAGTTGGAGGCCGGTGGCCTCCTGGAGCCGGTCCTGGAGTTCGAGGTTGGCGAGCGAGTCGAAGCCCAGGTCGACGAAGCCCTGACCGGGGTCGATGTCCTCGGGGCCGGACTCGGCCAGCACGACCGCCGCGTGGGTGCGGACGAGGTCGAGCAGGGCCCGCCGGCGTTCGGACTCCGGCATCGCCCGCAGGCGCTGCGCGAAGCCGGCCGCCGGGTCCGCCGTCGGAACCGCTGACGCCGGAACCGCTGCCGCAGCCGCGGCGGGAGTCGGCTCCGCGACCGGTTCCCGCAGCAGCGACGGGACCTGTCCCCGTTCGGCCCGGCCCCGCACCGCCACGGGGTCCAGCCGGACCGGGACCAGCACCGGCTCAGTGATCATCATACGGGCGGTGTCGAAGAGATCAAGTGCCTGTTCCGCGGAGAGGGCGCCGAACCCGTTCCGCTCCAACTTGGCTGTCTGCTGGGTGTTCAGACGCTCGGTCAGGGCGCTGCGCTCGGCCCACATTCCCCACGCGAGGGACAGGCCCGGCAGGCCCTCGGCGTGGCGCTGCCGGGCGAGCGCGTCCAGGAAGGCGTTCGCCGCGGCGTAGTTGGCCTGGCCGGCGGTGCCGAGGACGCCGGAGGCGGAGGAGAACAGGACGAAGGCGTCCAGTCCCAGCGAGCGGGTCAGCTCGTGCAGGTGCCAGGCCGCGTCCACCTTCGGCCGCAGGACGGCATCGAGCCGTTCGGGGGTGAGCGCGGTCAGCAGGCCGTCGTCGGTCGCGCCGGCCGCGTGCACCACAGCCGTCAACGGGTGCTCCCCGGGGATCGAACGCAGCAGGCCGGCCAGGGCCGCACGGTCGGAGGCGTCGCAGGCGGCCACCGTGACGTCGGCCCCCAGCGCGGTCAGCTCCGCGACCAGTTCGGCCGCGCCCGGCGCCCGCTCCCCCCGCCGCCCGGCCAGCAGGAGGTGCCGGGCACCGCGGACGACCAGGTGCCGGGCGAGCAGCGAGCCGAGCGTGCCCGTGCCGCCGGTGACCAGGACGGTGCCGTTCGGGTCGAAGGAGGGGGCGGGGGAGGGGGAGGGGCTGTCGCCGCCGGGCCGTTCCGCCTCCACCAGCCGTGGTGCCAGGAGGTCGGACCGGCGCAGCGCCAGTTGCGGTTCGTCCCGGGCCAGGACCAGCGCCCGGGTCAGGTCGGCCTCGGCGGGATCGGCGGGATCCGCCGCGTCGAGGTCCAGGAGGCCGAAACGCCGGGGGTGCTCGGACAGGGCCGACCGCAGCAGTCCCCAGACCGCCGCCGAGGCCAGGTCGGGTGACGCGGTGTCGGCCCCCGCGGCCTGCGCGCCACGGGTGGCCACGACCAGTCGCGCGGCGGCGAACCGCGGCTCGGCGAGCCAGGCGCGCACCAGCGACAGCGCGTCGGCGGTGGCGGAGTGGACGGCGGCCGGCAGCTCGCCGCCGGCCGGCAGGAGGGGTGCGAGCACCACGTCCGGCACCGGTGTCCCGGCCGCGGCCAGGGCCGTGAGGTCCGGGTAGCGGAGCGCGGAGGCCGTCGGCAGCCCGGCGCCCACCACCGCCGTCCGCACGGCGGACGGCTGCGGGGGTGCCGGCACCGGCGCCCATCGGACCCGCCACAGCAGGGGGGAGCCGGTGGCGTCACCGTGCAGTGTCCGGGAACGCAGGCTCGTGACCGATGCCACCGGGACACCCGCCGGGTCGGCCGCCTCGACGGTCATCGCGTCCGGTCCGGCGGGCGCGAGCCGCACCCGCAGCGCGGTCGGGCCCGTCCCCCGGAGCGAGACGCCGTGCCAGGCGAACGGGACCGGGACCGGCCCCGCGGTCGGCGCGGCGGCGGCACCGGCCTGCAGCGCGGCGTCCAGCAGGGCCGGGTGGAGGCCGTACCGCGCGGCGTCGGCCCGGTCCGCCTCGGCCAGGGCCACCTCGGCGAACACCTCCTCGCCGCGGCGCCAGAGCGCGCGCAGCCCGCGGAAGGCGGGACCGTAGTCGATGCCGAGGCCGGCGAAGCGGCGGTAGCACCCGTCGAGGTCGACCGGCTCGGCGCCGGTCGGCGGCCAGGAGACCAGGTCCGACGACGGGGCCGGCTCCTCGGCGGACACCGTGGCGGTGGCGTGCCGGCTCCAGGGGGCGTCCTCGGGCCCGGCCGGGCGGGAGGACAGCTCCACCGGGCGGCGGCCGGCTCCGTCCGGGACGCCGACGGCCAGCCTGATCCGGACGCCGCCCTCCGGGGCGGTCTCCCGGCCGGGGAGCTCCAGCGGGGCGTGTAGGGTCAGCTCCTCGATGTGCGCGCAGCCCGTCCGGGCGCCCGCCCAGCGGACCAGCTCGACCACCGCGGTGCCGGGGAGCAGCACCCGCCCGTGCACGGTGTGGTCGGCGAGCCAGGGCAGCTCGCCGGGTGACAGCCGTCCGGTGAACAGCAGCCCTCCGTCGGCGGGGAGTTCCACCGCGGCCCGGAGCAGCGGGTGGTCCGCCGGGGCGAGCCCGGCCGCGGCCACGTCGGGGTCGGCCGGTCCGTCCTCCAGCCAGTAGCGGCGGCGCTGGAACGGGTAGGTCGGCAGGTCGACCGGGCGCAGCCCGGCGGCGGGGAACGCCGCCGACCAGTCGGCCGGCCCGCCGTGGACGTACAGCTCGGCCAGGGCCGCGAGGAGCCCGTCCTGGGCGGCGAGGGCCTCGTCGGGGTCGCCGAAGGGGCCCTCGGGGCCGCCGACCACCCGGACCCTCCCGTCCGCGGCGCCCGCGATCCGGGCGGCCTGCTCGGGTCCGAGGGCGACGAACCGGGTGTGGCCGCGCTCCAGCAGGTCGCGCACCGCGTCGTCCGGATCGCCCGGCAGCAGCGGGACCCGGGCACCGGACGGGTCGACCGGCCCGCCGGACACCGCCGCGCGCGCCCCCTCCGCCAGGGAGAGGGCCTGCGCGACGCAGGCTCCCGCAGCCGCGCCGGCGCCGTCGCCCGGTGCGACCACGGCGGCCGGGTCCACCCCGTGCCCCTGCCACCACCCGGCGAGGGCGACCAGCACGGCCCATCCCACGGCGCGGTCGACCTCCGGGCGGGCCGGGTCGGGCGCGCCCTCGGCCCCGCGCAGCACCTGCGTGGCGGACCAGCCGGCGACCTCCACGAGCGCCGCGTCGCAGGCGGCCAGCCGCTCCGCGAACAGCGGCGAGGCGTCCAGCAGGCGCAGCACGCCGTCGGTGCGCTCCGCCGGCCGCTCCGGCAGCACGAACACCACCCGGGCGTCCCCCCGGGCGACGCCCCGGACCAGGCCGGGCCCCGGTTCGCCCGCCGCCAGCGCGGCCAGGCCCGCCCGGAACCCGGCCGGGTCCGTCCCCAGGAGGACGGCCCGGTGCTCGAAGGTCGCACGGGTGCGCGCCAGCGCCGCCCCCACCTCGGCGGCGGACCGGCCGGGGTGCCCGTCCAGGTGCTCCGACAGCCGTGCGGCCTGCGCGCGCAGCGCGGCCTCGGTCCGGCCGGAGAGCACCCACGGCAGCATCGCCCCGCGGGCCGGGCCGGGGCCGGCCGGCTCCGACCCGGCCCGTCCCGCCGGCTCGGGACGTCCGCCCTGCTCCGGCTCGGCCTCCTCCAGGACGAGGTGCGCATTGGTGCCGCTCACCCCGAAGGACGACACCCCGGCCCGGCGCGGCCGCCCGCTCACCGGCCACGGCCGGGCGGCGGTCAGCGGGGACACCGCGCCGGCCTCCCAGTCGACGTGCGGATTCGCCCCGTCGAGGTGCAGGGTGCGCGGCAGCACGCCGTGGCGCATCGCCATCACCGTCTTGATGACGCCGGCCACCCCCGCCGCCGCCTGGGCGTGCCCGATGTTGGACTTCACCGAGCCGAGCCACAGCGGCTCCGCCCCGGCCCGCTCCTGGCCGTAGGTGGCCAGCAGCGCCTGGGCCTCGATCGGGTCGCCGAGCGTGGTCCCGGTGCCGTGCGCCTCCACCGCGTCCACGTCCCGCGCCGACAGCCCGGCGTTCTCCAGCGCCTGCCGGATCACCCGCTGCTGGGCGGGCCCGCTCGGGGCCGTCAGACCGCTGCTCGCGCCGTCCTGGTTGACCGCGCTGCCCCGGATCACGGCCAGGACGTGCCGGCCGTTCCGCCGGGCGTCGGAGAGGCGTTCCAGCAGCAGCATCCCGACGCCCTCGCCCAGGCCGGTCCCGTCGGCCCGGGCCGAGAACGCCTTGCAGCGCGCGTCGGGCGCCAGGCCCCGCTGCCGGCTGAACTCGACCAGCGCCATCGGCGAGGCCATCACGGTCACACCGCCGGCGAGGGCGAGCGAGCACTCGCCGCTCCGCAGCGCCTGCGCCGCCTGGTGCAGCGCCACCAGGGACGACGAGCACGCGGTGTCGAGGGTGACGGCCGGACCCTCCAGGCCGAAGGTGTACGCGACCCGGCCGGAGGCGACGCTGCCGGTACTGCCGTTGCCGACGTAGCCCTCGAACTCACCCGGCACCCGGCGCAGCCGCGAGGCGTAGTCCTGGTAGATCACCCCGGCGAAGACGCCGGTCCGGCTGCCGCGCAGGGTCTCCGGGGCGATCCCCGCCCGCTCGAAGGCCTCCCAGGAGGTCTCCAGCAGCAGCCGCTGCTGCGGGTCGGTGGCCAGCGCCTCGCGGGAGCTCATGCCGAAGAACGCCGGGTCGAACTCGGCCGCGTCGTGCAGGAAGCCGCCCTCGCGGACGTACACCGTGCCGTGTCGGGCCGGGTCGGGGTCGTGCAGGCCGCCGTCCCAGCCGCGGTCCGTCGGGAAGGGCGAGATCGCGTCCCGCTCCTCGGCCACCACGCGCCACAGGTCCTCCGGGGAGGCGACCCCGCCGGGGTAGCGGCACGCCATGCCGACGATCGCGATCGGCTCACGGGCCCCCTCCTCGACCTCCTGGAGCCGCCGGCGGGTCCGGCGCAGGTCGACGGTCAGCCGCTTGAGCGCGTCGACGACCTTCTCGCTACTCGTCATTCCGCTGTGCGCCTCTCTGTTCAACGACGGGTCCGAGTTCAAGGACGGGTCCGACGGTGGGCCCGGGGTGGGCATGGTCACGGGTTCCGCAGTTCGCTGTCGACGATGTCGAGGATCTCGTCGAGCGTGATGTCCGCGAACTCCTCCTCATCGGAGGGGAGTTCGGGCGCCGCCTCGGCCTGCGGCGCGTGCAGCTGCGCCGCCAGCCCGCGCAGCCGCTCGGCGAGCCGCTCACGCGCGGCCCGGTCCGCGGGGGCCAGGTCGCGCAGACCCGCCTCCAGGGCGTCGAGGTCGAGCGGGGCCGGTGCGGCGGCCGTCCGGTCGCGCTGCCGGAGCAGCTCGCCGAGGTGCTCGGCGACGGCGGCCGGCGTCGGGTGGTCGAAGACCAGCGTCGCGGGCAGGCGCAGGCCGGTGGCCGTGGCCAGGCGGTTGCGCAGCTCCACTCCGCGCAGCGAGTCGAACCCGGACTCCAGGAAGCCGCGCCCGGTGCCGACCGCCTCCGGCGAGGCGTGGCCGAGCACCGCGGCCACCTGGACCCGCACCAACTCGACGAGGGTGTGTGACCGTTCGGCGGCGGACAGGCCGTCGAGCGACAGCCCGGCGCCGGTTGCGGCCGGCGCCTCGGAGCGGGCCGCGCGCCGCGGTGCCGTGCCGAGCAGGGCCCGCAGCAGCGGCAGGTCCCGCGTCGAGCCGCCCTCGCGGAGCGCGCGCAGGTCCAGTCGGACCGGGAGCACCAACGGCCGGTCCTGGGCGAGCGCGGTGTCGAACAGCGCCAGACCCGCCGCCGTGGACATCGGCAGCACGCCCGAGCGCCGCATCCGCGACCGGTCCGCCTCGCTCAGGCCGCGGGTCATGGCGCTGGCCGCCGACCACAGCCCCCACGCCATCGACACCCCGGGCAGGCCCAGCGCGCGGCGGTGGGCGGCCAGGCCGTCCAGGTAGGCGTTGGCGGCGGCGTAGTTGGCCTGCCCGGCATTGCCGAGCAGCCCGCCCGCGGCCGAGAACAGCACGAACATCGCCGGCTTGGCGTTCAGGGTCAGCTCGTGCAGGTTCCAGGCGGCGTCCGCCTTCGGGCGCAGCACGGCCCTGGCCCGCTCCGGGGTGAGCGAGGCGAGGGTGCCGTCGTCCAGCACCCCGGCCGCGTGCACCACCCCGGTCAGCGGGTGGCGCGCCGGGACGGCCGCGAGCACCGAGGCCAGCGACTCCCGGTCGGCCGCGTCGCACGGGGCGAAGGTCACCTCGGCGCCCGACCCGGCCAGGGACAGGGCCAGTTCGGCGGCGCCGGGCGCCTGCCGGCCCTGCCGGCTGACCAGCAGCAGGTGCCGGACGCCATACGTGTCGACCAGGTGCCGGGCGACGAGGGCGCCCAGCGTGCCGGTACCCCCGGTGATCAGCACGGTGCCCTCCGGGTCCAGGGCGGTGGCGGCGACGTCGTCGGCCGGGTGCAGCCGCGCCAGCCGGGGCACCAGCACCCGCCCGGCCCGGACCGCGTACTGCGGCTCGGCACCGTCCAGCACGGCCGGCAGCACGGCCGGCAGTACGGCGGACAGCGCGGCCGACGGCGCGGTCCGGTCGTCGGCCGCGGGGCCGTCGAGGTCCACCAGGACGAACCTGCCCGGGTGCTCGGCCTGCGCCGACCGCACCGCACCCCAGACGGCGGCCGCCGCCAGGTCGGGGGACACGGCCCGGAGCGAGGTGTCGACGGCGCCGGCGGTCACCACCACCAGGCGGGCGGCGCCGAACCGGTCGTCGGCCACCCAGGACTGGAGCAGGGACAGCGCCCGTTCCACCGCCCGCCCGGCCGCGTCCGCGGACAGGGTGTCCCCGCCGGGCTCCGACGTCCAGGGGAGCACGACGGCCTCGGGCACGGGTGCGCCGGCGCCGATCGCGTCGGCGAGGGCCGCGAGATCCGGATAGCCGTCTCCGCCGACCGCGCCGGAACCGAGCACCGCATGGCGGACCGTCCCCGCGTTCGTACGGCCGGGCAGCTCGTGCCACGCCAGCTGGAACAGCGAGTCGGCGCCGGAGCGACGGGAGGCGGAGCCGAGCTGCGCCCGGGAGACCGGCCGGACGGCGAGCGAGTCGATCGTGGCGACCGGCAGACCGGTCTCGTCGGCCACCGCCAGCGACAGCTCGTCCGGGCCGGTCGGAGTCAGCCGCACCCGGAGCGCGGTCGCGCCGGCGGCGAGCAGGGTGACACCGGTCCACGAGAACGGCAGCCTCACCTGCTCCGCGCCGTCGATCAGCGTGGTGTGCAGGGCCGCGTCCAGCAGGGCGGGGTGCAGGCCGAACTCGGCGGCCACGTCGTGCTGTTCGCGCGGCAGCCGCACCTCGGCGTACACCTCCTCGCCGAGCCGCCAGGCGGCGCGCAGCCCTCGGAACGCGGGACCGTACCCGAGGCCGTCGACGGCGAGCCGCTCGTAGAGGCCGTCGAGTTCGACCGGCTCGGCCCCGGCCGGCGGCCAGACGCGGCCGGACGCCCAGCCGGCGGACGGCTCGGACGGCTCGGTCGGCGAGGCGGTGCCGGTCGCGTGGCAGGTCCAGGCGCCGCCGGCCTCCGAACCGTCCACAGCGGAGTGGACGGTGAGAGCGCGACGCCCGGTGGCGTCCGCCGCGCCGACGCGGACCTGGACGCGGACGCCGTCCTGGCCGGGGAGGACGAGCGGCGCCTGGAGGGTGAGCTCCTCGATGTGGTGGCAGCCGAGTCGGCGGCCGGCGTGGAGGGCGAGTTCGACGAGGGCCGTGCCGGGGGCGAGAACGGTCCCCCAGACGGCGTGGTCGGCGAGCCAGGGGTGGGTGGCGGCGGAGAGCAGGCCGGTGAGGAGCATGCCCTCGTCGTCCGGCAGCGGGACGGCCGCCGCGAGCAGCGGGTGCTCGGCGGAGTCGAGTCCGGCGGTGCGGGGGTTCGTCGCCGTGGGCGCGGTCAGCCAGAAGCGTTCGCGTTGGAAGGGGTAGGTGGGGAGGTCGGGGTGGGTGCCGGGGGTGAGGAAGGGGGTCCAGTCGACGGGGTGGCCATGGGCGTGGATCGCGGCGGCTGAGGTGAGCAGTCGGTGGAGGCCGCCCTCGTTCCGGCGGAGGGTGCCGGTGATGAGGGTGGGGGTTGTGGTGTCGAGGGTTTCCTCGATGGCCGGGGTGAGGACGGGGTGGGGGCTGGCCTCGATGAAGGTGTGGTGGCCGTCGGTGAGGGCGGAGTTGAGGGCGTCGGTGAGGAGGACGGGTTGGCGGAGGTTGGTGTACCAGTAGTCGGCGTTGAGTTGGGTGGTGTCGATTCGTTCGCCGGTGACGGTGGAGTAGAAGGGGATGGTGGCTTCCGTCGGGGTGATGCCGGCGAGTTCGGTGGCGAGGTGGTCGCGGAGTTGTTCGACGTGGTGGGTGTGGGAGGCGTAGTCGACGTCGATGCGGCGGGCGCGGATGTCCGAGTTCTCGCAGTGGGTGAGGAGTTGGTCGAGGGCGTCGTGGTCGCCGGCGATGACGGTGGTGGTGGGGCCGTTGTGGGCGGCGATGCTGAGTCGTCCGTCCCAGGCCTTCAACAGCTCGACGGTGTCGTGGTGGCCGAGGGGGATGGACGCCATGCCGCCGTGGCCGCTGATGGCGAGGATGGCGCGGCTGCGCAGGGCGGCGATGCGGGCGCCGTCGTGGAGGGTGAGGGCGCCGGCGATGGTGGCGGCGGCGATTTCGCCTTGGGAGTGGCCGATGACGGCGGCGGGGTGGATGCCGAGGGACTGCCAGAGTTCGGCGAGGGCGACCATGACGGCGAACAGGGTGGGCTGGACGACGTCGACGCGTGCGAGGTCGAGGGTGCCGCGTAGGGCGTCCGTCAGCGACCAGTCGATGTGCGGCGCGAGGGCGTCCTGGCAGCGGGCGATGGAGGCGGCGAACACGGGTGAGGTGTCGAGGAGTTCGGCGCCCATGCCGATCCACTGCGAGCCCTGTCCGGGGAACACGAACACCGGACGCTCGAAGCTGCCGCTGCCGGTGGGGGCGGTGCCGTCGGCGACGGCGGTGAGAGCGGTGAGCAGTTCCTCACGGTTCTCGCCGGTGGCGACGGCCCGGTGGTCCAGGTGGGCCCGTCCGGTGAGGAGGGTGTGGCCGACGGCCCGAAGGTCGGTGTCGGGGCGCTCCTGGAGGAACGCGGCCAACTGTCCAGCCTGCGCGCGCAGCGCCTGCTCGTCGCGGGCGGAGAGAACCCACGGCACCACGGGGAACGGCGAGTCGGTGGCGGCGTCCTCCGGCGAGGCGGCGGGCGAAGCAGCCGGCGCCTCTTCGAGGATCACGTGCGCGTTCGTCCCGCTGATCCCGAAAGCGGAGACGCCCGCCCGTCGCGGACGCCCGTCCTCCTGCGGCCATTCCCGTGCCTCGGTGAGCAGTTCGACGGCACCGGCGGACCAGTCGACGTGGGAGGTGGGCTCGCTGACGTGGAGGGTGCGCGGAAGCACCTCGTTGTGCAGGGCGAGCACCATCTTGATCACACCGGCGATCCCGGCCGCGGCCTGGGTGTGGCCGATGTTGGACTTCAACGAGCCCAGCAGCAGCGGCCGTTCGGTGGGCCGGTCCTTGCCGTAGGTGGCGAGCAGGGCCTGCGCCTCGATCGGGTCACCCAGCCGGGTGCCGGTACCGTGCGCCTCGACCGCGTCCACGTCGGCGGTGGTGAGCCGGGCGTCCGCGAGGGCGGCCCGGATCACCCGCTGCTGCGACGGGCCGTTGGGGGCGGCCAGCCCGTTGGAGGCGCCGTCCTGGTTGACGGCCGAGCCGCGGATCACGGCGAGGACGGGGTGCCCGTTGCGGCGGGCGTCGGAGAGCCGTTCGACCAGCACCACGCCGACCCCCTCGGAGAGGCCGAACCCGTCGGCATCGTCGGAGAACGCCTTGCAGCGGCCAGTCTCGGACAGCGCGCCCATGCGGCTGAACCCGATGAACGAGTCCGGGGTCGGCATCACCACCGCACCGCCCGCGATGGCCATCGAGCACTCGCCGGCCCGCAGGGCCCGGGCGGCCAGGTGGAGCGCGACCAGGGAGGACGAGCACGCGGTGTCGACGGTGATGGCCGGCCCCTCCAGGCCGAACGCGTAGGCCAGTCGGCCCGAGATGACGCTGGTGACGCTGCCGGTGATGACGTAGTCCTCGATGGCGGCCGATGCGTCGGCCGAACGGACGCCGTACCCGTGCTGCATGGCGCCGACGAAGGCGCCGGTCCGGCTGCCGCGCAGGGCGGTCAGGTCGATGCCGGCCCGCTCGAAGGCCTCCCAGGAGGTCTCCAGCAGCAGCCGCTGCTGCGGGTCCATCGCCAGCGCCTCGCGCGGGCTGATCCCGAAGAACGCGGCGTCGAACCCGTCCACGTCCCGGACGAAGCCGCCCTGCTGGCCGGGTACCGCGTCCGGGTCCCAGCCGCGGTCGGTGGGCAGGTCGGAGACGACGTCGCCGTCCGTGGCGAGCAGCTGCCACAGCTGCTCGGGCGTCGTCACGCCACCGGGGAAGCGGCAGGCCGTGCCCACGATCGCGATCGCCTCGTCGTCATCCGCGCCGTCGCCCGCCGGGGTGGCGGTCCCGGCCGGGGCGGGCAGCTCCGGTGCCCCCAACTCCAGGATGTCGCGCCGCAGTTGGCTGGCGAGCGCGGTCGGTGTCGGGTAGTCGAAGACCAGCGTCGCCGGGAGGCGCAGGCCGGTGGCGGAGGCCAGCCGGTTGCGCAGTTCGACCGCCGTCAGCGACTCGAACCCCAGGTCCTTGAAGGCCCGGTCGGGCCGGATGCCGTCCGCGGTGCTGTGCCCCAGCACCGCGACGGCGTGCGCGGTGACGAGGTCGGTGAGCGCGCGGACCTGGTCCGGCTCGGACAGGTCCGCGAGGGACCGCCGGAGCTCGGAGCCGGAGCCGGCCGCGTCGGCCGCCGCACCGGTCGCCGTCCCGGCGGACGACGCCAGCACGGCACGCGCCTCGGGGAGTCCGGTGAGCAGGGGGCTCGGGCGCACCGCGGTGAACAACGGGACGAAGCGCTGCCAGTCGACCTCGGCCACCGCGACGAAGGTGTCGTCGTGGTCCAGCGCCTGCTGCAGGGCGGCGATCGCCAGCTCGGGGGCCATCAGCGGCAGACCCTGTCCGCGCACGCGGCGACGGGTGCGTTCGACGTCAGGGTCGCCGAGGTTCTTCCAGGTGTTGACGGCGTCCTCCCAGACGCCCCAGGCGACCGACAGCATCGGCAGGCCCTGCGCGCGGCCCTGTTCGGCGAGGGCGTCGAGCGCCGCGTTGGCGGCCGCGTAGGCGGCGTGGTCGCCGCTGCCCCAGAAGGCGGCGATCGAGGAGAACAGGACGAAGGCGTCGAGCTGGTCCGGGTCGAGCAGGTCGGCCAGGTGCCGGGCGCCGTCCACCTTGGCGGCCAGCACCTGGTCGAGGCTCTCCAGGGTGGTGTCGGCGACGGAGGTCAGTTCGATGAACGCGGCCGTGTGCAGGACGGCCCGCACCGTGTGGCCGTCCGCCCGCAGCCGGTCGAGCAGCCCGGCGACCGCGTCGCGGTCCGCCACGTCGCACGCGGCCAGGGTGACGGCCACGCCCCGACCCTCCAACTCGGCGGCCAGGTCGGCGGCGCCCGGGGCGTCCGGGCCCGAGCGGCTGGCCAGGACGAGGTGCTCGGCGCCGTGGTCGGCCAGCCAGCGCGCGAGCCGGGGGCCGAGGCTCCCGGTGCCGCCGGTGACCAGCACCGTGCCCCCGGGACGCCAGCCCCGGACGGGCTTGGCGGCGCCAAGCTGCGCACGGACCATCCGCCGCGCGAACAGGCCGGCCGGACGGACCGCCACCTGGTCCTCCCCGGAGGATCCCGAGAGCGCCCGGGCCAGCCGGCCGAGCGCCCGCTCGTCGGGCTCCTCGGGCAGGTCGACCAGTCCGCCCCAGAGCTGCGACTGCTCAAGGGCGACGACCCGGCCGAGGCCCCACAACTGGGCCTGCACCGGATCCGCCGGGCCGTCGGACGGTCCGGCGCACACGGCGCCGCGCGTGGCGCACCACAGCGGCGCCCGGAGGCCGAGGTCGGCCAGGGCCTGGACCAGCGCCAGCGTCAGCGCGAGGCCGCTCGTCACGGTGTGCTTCCCGGGGTGGCGGCGGGCGTCCAGTCCCAGGAAGGACAGCAGGCCGGCCGGGCCGGACCCGCCGTCGTCGAGCACCTCGCTCAGCCGCGCGGCCAGCACGTCGCGGTCCGCGTCGGCCGCGCCCGCCTCCAGGACCACGGGCCGGGCGCCGCGCAGGCCGAGGAGGCGTACGGCTCCGGTGACCCAGGCGTCGTCCGCGCAGCCCGCGGGAACGACCACCAGCCAGGTGCCGGAGAGGGCGGACGCGGCGCCCTCGGGCACGGGCTTCCAGGCGATCCCGTACCGCCAGTCGTCCACCGCCGACCGGTCGCGGCTCTGCCGGTGCCACGAGGAGAGCGCGGGCAGCAGGGCGCTCAGCGACCGCCGTCGCTCGTCGTCGTCCACCTGCAGCGTCGCGGCCACGGCGGCGACGTCCTGCTCCTCGACGGCCTCCCAGAAACCCGCGTCCTGGGTGCTGTACCCCGCCGGGGAGGCAGAGGCGACGGCGGTGTCCTCGATCCACAGGTGCTGGTGCTGGAAGGGGTAGGTGGGGAGGTCGGGGTGGGTGCCGGGGGTGAGGAAGGGGGTCCAGTCGACGGCGTGGCCGTGGGTGTGGAGGTGGGCGGCCGAGGTGAGGAGTCGGGTCCAGGTGCCTTCGTTCCGGCGGAGGGTGCCGGTGGTGACGGCGGGCTGGTCGGCGGCTTCGGCGGTGTCCTGGACGGTGGTGGTGAGGACGGGGTGGGGGCTGGCCTCGATGAAGGTGTGGTGGCCGTCGGCGAGGGCGGAGTTGAGGGCGTCGGTGAGGAGGACGGGTTGGCGGAGGTTGGTGTACCAGTAGTGCGCGTCGAGGCGGGTGGTGTCGATTCGTTCGCCGGTGACGGTGGAGTAGAAGGGGATGTCGGCGGGTTTGGGGGTGATGCCGGTGAGTTGTTCGGCGAGGTGGTCGCGGAGTTGTTCGACGTGGTGGGTGTGGGAGGCGTAGTCGACGTCGATGCGGCGGGCGCGGATGCCGGTTTCGTCGCAGTGGGTGAGGAGTTGGTCGAGGGCGTCGTGGTCGCCGGCGATGACGGTGGTGGTGGGGCCGTTGTGGGCGGCGATGCTGAGTCGTCCGTCCCAGGCGGTCAACAGCTCGACGGTGTCGTGGTGGCCGAGGGGGATGGACGCCATGCCGCCGTGGCCGCTGATGGTGAGGATGGCACGGCTGCGCAGGGCGGCGATGCGGGCGCCGTCTTCGAGGGTGAGGGCTCCGGCGATGGTGGCGGCGGCGATCTCGCCCTGGGAGTGGCCGATGACGGCGGCGGGGTGGATGCCGAGGGACTGCCAGAGTTCGGCGAGGGCGACCATGACGGCGAACAGGGTGGGCTGGACGACGTCGACCCGCCCGAGGTCGAGGGTGCCGCGCAGGGCGTCCGTCAGCGACCAGTCGATGTGCGGGGCCAGGGCGTCCTGACAACGGTCGATGGAGGCGGCGAACACGGTTGAGGTGTCGAGGAGTTCGGCGCCCATGCCGATCCACTGCGAGCCCTGTCCGGGGAACACGAACACCGGACGCTCGAAGCTGCCGCTGCCGGTGGGGGCGGTGCCGTCGGCGACGGCGGCGAGAGCGCTGAGCAGTTCCTCACGGTTCTCGCCGATGGCGACGGCCCGGTGGTCCAGGTGGGCCCGTCCGGTGAGGAGGGTGTGGCCGACGGCCCGAAGGTCGGTGTCGGGGCGCTCCTGGAGGAACGCGGCCAACTGTCCAGCCTGCGCGCGCAGCGCCTGCTCGTCGCGGGCGGAGAGAACCCACGGCACCACAGGGAACGGCGAGTCGGTGGCGGCGTCCTCCGGCGAGGCGGCGGGCGAAGCAGCCGGCGCCTCTTCGAGGATCACGTGAGCGTTCGTCCCGCTGATCCCGAACGAGGACACGGCGGCTCGTCGGGTCCGCTCCCCGGCCGGCCATTCCCGTGCCTCGGTGAGCAGTTCGACGGCACCGGAGGACCAGTCGACGTGCGGGGTGGGCTCGTCGACGTGCAGCGTCTGCGGCAGTACGCCGTGCCGCATCGCCATCACCATCTTGATCACGCCGCCGACCCCGGCCGCGGCCTGCGCATGGCCGATGTTGGACTTCAACGAGCCCAGCAGCAGCGGCCGTTCGGCCGGCCGGTCCTGGCCGTAGGTGGCGAACAGCGCCTGCGCCTCGATCGGGTCGCCCAACCGGGTGCCGGTACCGTGCGCCTCGACCGCGTCCACGTCGGCCGCGGTCAGCCGGGCGTTCTTCAACGCGTCCCGGATCGCCCGCTGCTGGGCGGGCCCGTTGGGCGCGGAGAACCCGCTGCTGCTTCCGTCCTGGTTGACGGCCGAGCCGCGCACCACGGCGAGGACCTGGTGCCCGTTGCGCCGGGCGTCGGAGAGCCGCTCCAGCAGCAGGACGCCGACACCCTCCGCCCAGCCGGTGCCGTCGGCGGCGGCCGCGAAGGCCCGGCAGCGCCCGTCGGGGGACAGCGCCCGCTGACGGCTGAACTCGACGAAGCCGCCCGGTCCGGTCATCACGGTGACGCCGCCGACGAGGGCCATCGTGCATTCCCCGTTGCGCAGCGCCTGTCCGGCGAGGTGCAGTGCGACCAGCGACGAGGAGCACGCCGTGTCCACGGTGATCGCGGGCCCCTCCAGGCCCAGGCTGTACGCGACCCGCCCGGACACCACGCTGCCCAGGCTGCCCGTCATCAGGTAGCCCTCGAGGTCGTCGGGGGTGCGGCGCAGCCGCGCGGCGTAGTCCTGGTGCATCACGCCGGCGAACACACCGGTCCGGCTGCCGCGGACGGAGGCCGGGTCGATGCCGGCCCGCTCGAAGGCCTCCCAGGAGGTCTCCAGCAGCAGCCGCTGCTGCGGGTGCATGGCGAGCGCCTCGCGCGGGCTGATCCCGAAGAAGTCCGGGTCGAAGAGCGCGGCCTCGTGGAGGAAGCCGCCGGCCCGGGCGTAGGTCTTTCCGAACGCCTCGGGGTCGGAGTCGTAGAGCGCGTCCAGGTCCCAGCCGCGGTCCTCCGGGAAGGCGGTGACGGCGTCGCCGCCGCTCGCGACCAGCTGCCAGAGGCCCTCGGGCGAGGTGACGCCCCCCGGGTAGCGGCAGGCCATGCCGACGATGGCGATCGGGTCGGAGGCCGCCGCGGTCAGTTTCCGGTTCTGCTGCCGCAGCAGTTCGGCCTCCTTGAGGGAAGCCCGTAGCGCCTTGACGACTTCTTCACTGGATACGGTCATCGCGAACTCCGAAACTCCGTGCCGTAGAGGGGTGGTGCGGCGTGATCAGTTGTCGCCGAGGGCGACCCGGATGAGGCTGTCCAAGTCCATCGTGTCGAGGGCGCTGCCGTGGTCCGGCTCGTCGGCGTCCGCCGGTTCGCCCGCCGGGTCCGCGAGTTGGAGGAGGGTGCGGACCAGCCCGGCTTCCTGGAACCGGGCCAGCGGGACCGTCGCCAGGGCCCGTCGGAACTCGGCCTCGTCGACCTCCTCGGGTGCCGGTTCCTCCGCTTCCTCCGCTGTCCGGTCGGCCGGGAACACCTCGTTCTCCAGGTGGCGGGCGACCGCGGCCGGGGTCGGGTGGTCGAAGATCAGGGTGACGGGCAGCCGGGTGCCGCTCTCCCGGCCGAGCCGGTTGCGCAGTTCGAGCGCGGTGAGGGAGTCGAGGCCGAGGTCGAGGAAGCCGCGATCGGGTTCGACCCGGTCCGGAGAGGCGTAGCCCAGCACGGCCGCCACCTGGGCCCGGACCACGTCGAGCAGGGCGCGGCCGCGCGCGGGCGCCTCCAGAGCGGCGAACCGCTGCCGGAAGGTCCCGGTCTGCGGGGCGGACGTCTCCCGCGTCCTCGGGGCCCGGACCAGGCCGCGGAGCACCGGTGGCACCTCGGGCTGCGCCCGCAGGGCCGCGGTGTCCAGCCGGGCCGGCACCAGCGCCGCGCGGTCCGTCCGCAGGGCCGCGTCGAAGAGCGCGAGTCCCTCGTCGGAGGGCATGGGGGCGAGGCCCGTACGGCTCAGGCGGCGGAGGTCGGCCTCGGCCAGGTGGCCGGTCATCCCGCTGGACTCCGCCCACAGTCCCCAGGCCAGGGAGTGCGCGGGCAGGCCCTCCGCGCGGCGCCGCTGCGCCAGGGCGTCGAGGAAGGCGTTGGCCGCCGAGTAGCTCGACTGGCCGGCCTGGCCCAGGACGCCCGCGGCCGAGGAGAAGAGGACGAACGCGCGGAGGTCGCTGCCGCGGGTCAGTTCGTGGAGGTGCCACGCCGCGTCGACCTTGGGCCGCAGGACGGCCGACACCCGGTCGGGGGTCAGGGCCGTCAGCACACCGTCGTCCAGGATGCCCGCCGTGTGGACCACGGCGGCCAGCGGCTGTTCGGCGGGCACCCGGGCCAGGGCCGTGGCGAGTGCCTCCCGGTCGGCCGTGTCGCACGCCGCGACCGTCACCGTGGCGCCCGCCGCCGTGAGTTCGTCCCGCAGCTCGGCCGCACCGTCGGCGTCGGGCCCCCGCCGGCTGAGGAGCAGCAGGTGGCGCACGCCGTACCGGGTCACCAGGTGGCGGGCGAGCAGGCCGCCGAGCAGGCCGGTGCCCCCGGTCACCAGCACGGTGCCGGCGGGGCCGAACGGGGCCGGGGCCTCCGCTGCGCCGGGCGCCGCGACGGCCAGCCGGGCGGCCGAAACGCGGCCTTCGCGTACCGCCAACTGGGGCTCTGCCAGTCGGGGTTCTGCCGAGGAGAGCGCCCGCACCAGGGCCGGGTAGGAGTCGGGGTGGTCGTCGAGGTCGGCCAGCACGAGGCGGCCGGGGTTCTCCGACTGGGCGGAGCGGACCAGGCCCCACAGCGGGGCGTGGACCAGGTCCGTGACGTCGTCGGCCGGATCCACCGCCACGGCGCCACGGGTGAGCAGCACGAGCCGGCCGTCGGCGAAGCGCTCCGAGTCGAGCCAGGCCCGGACGAGGTCCAGGGTGTGCCCGGCCGCCGCGTGGACGTTCTCGACGGACGCTCCGACCCCGGGCCCGAAGGCCGCCACGACCGTGGTCGGCAGCGGGGCCCGGATCGCGAGCAGATCGGCGGGGCCGGCGTAGCCGGAGTCGCGGGTCTCGTCGGTGTCGTCGGTGTGGTCGGCGCCCAGGAGGAACGGCGCCTCGTCGGGTGCGTCGGCACCGGGCGGCAGCGGTACCCAGTCCACCTGGTACAGCGGCTGGTGGCGGCCGTGGGCGGCGGCGCTGAACTGCTCGGGCGTCACCGGCCGCAGCGTCAGCGAGCCGACCGAGACGACCGGGCTTCCGGCCTCGTCGGTGGCGGTGAGGGAGACGGTGTCGGGGCCGGTCGGGGTGAGCCGGACGCGCAGCGAGGTGGCCGCCGTGGGGTGGAGGACGACGTCGGACCAGGCGAACGGCAGGCGGACGCCGTCCGATCCCTCCAGCAGGCAGGCGTGCAGGGCCGCGTCCAGGAGGGCCGGGTGCAGGTCGAAGCGGTCGTCGTGGCGTTCGCGCGGGAGCGCGACCTCGGCCAGGATCTCGTTGCCGTGCCGACCGACGGCCCGGAGGCCCTGGAACGCCGGACCGTAGTCGAAACCGACGTCGGCCAGCCGGTCGTAGAGCGCGTCGGCCGGATCGAGCGTCGCTGTCCAGGGCTGCGACCCGTCTGTGGTCGCTGCGTGGCCCGGGCCCTCCACTGCCAGAATCCCGGTCGCGTGCCTGGTCCAGCCGTCCCCGGTGTGCTGGGCGGAGTGGCGGACGGAGTGGATGGTGACGGGGCGTCGGTCGGCCTCGTCGGGCGCGCCGACGCGGACCTGGAACCGGACGGGCTGCTGTTCGGGGAGGACGAGCGGCGCTTCCAGCGTCAGCTCTTCGAGGTACTCGCAGGCGACCTGACGGCCGGCGTGGAGGGCGAGTTCGACGAGGGCGGTGCCGGGGAGGAGCGCGGTGCCGAAGACGGCGTGGTCGGCGAGCCAGGGGTGGGTGGTGAGGGAGAGCAGGCCGGTGAGGAGCATGCCCTCGTCGTCCGGCAGCGGGACGGCGGCGGCGAGCAGCGGGTGCTCGGCGGTGTCGAGTCCGGCGGTGCGGGGGTTGGCCGCCGTGGGTGCGGTCAGCCAGAAGCGTTCGCCCTGGAAGGGGTAGGTGGGCAGGTCGACCTGGTGGGGACCGTCGGTGGGGAGCAGGGTCGTCCAGTCGACGGGGCGGCCGTGGGTGTGGATCGCGGCGGCCGAGGTGAGCAGTCGGCGGAGGCCGCCCTCGTTCCGGCGGAGGGTGCCGGTCACGAGGGTGGGGGCTGCGGTGTCGAGGGTTTCCTCGATGGCGGGGGTGAGGACGGGGTGGGGGCTGATTTCGAGGTAGCTGGTGTGACCGTGGGTGGCGAGGTCGCGGAGGGTCGGTTCGAGGAGGACCGGCTGGCGGAGGTTGGTGTACCAGTAGTCCGCGTCGAGGCGGGTGGTGTCGATCCGTTCGCCGGTGACGGTGGAGTAGAAGGGGATGTCGGCGGGTTTGGGGGTGATGCCGCTGAGCTGTTCGGCGAGCTGGTCGCGGAGTTGTTCGACGTGGTGGGTGTGGGAGGCGTAGTCGACGTCGATGCGGCGGGCGCGGATGTCCGAGTTCTCGCAGTGGGTGAGGAG